>NZ_JAEQCT010000172.1:0-7234 GCF_020738205.1 Microcoleus sp. PH2017_24_DOB_U_A | reverse complement strand
GACTGACATTCCGGGCATTGCATAATATTCCTTTTAAATGTGTGTGATTTGTGACGCTCCGACGACCATTTCATCATACCCTAGTTCAGCAACGCCGATTTTAGGATTGCTGGACTTCGCGCAACCGCCGATCGAGAAAACGGCGTTCGCTATCATTCGTAACTAGCGCCAGTGCTCTCTCATAGCTCTGTGCCGCTTCTGCTGATGCTCCCATACGGCGCAACAAATCGGCCCGCGCAGCGTGAAACAGGTGATAGCCATCGAGTTCGGGGCCGATCGCATCCAGAAGCGCGATTGCAGTTTGCGGCCCATCTACCATTGCGATCGCCACCGCCCGATTCAGCGACACAATTGGCGATGGCTGTAAGCGTTCGAGCAGATTATAAAGCTGGACTATCTGCTGCCAGTTTGTCTCTTGGGCCCGCACCGCCCGACAATGCACGGCTGCGATCGCAGCTTGCAAAGCAAACGGCCCGATCCCGCCACGGAATGCTTCCTCAACCAGCGGCAGCGCCTCGACAATCTGTGCCCTGTTCCAGCGACTGCGATCTTGCTCTTCCAGCAGGATCAGGTCGCCAGACTCATCCAGACGCGCATCGCGCCGCGAGTCGTGCAGCAACATCAGAGCCAGAAGAGCAGTCACTTCCGCTGGCGGTTGCGGTGCCATCAACATCCTCACCAGTCGCCCCAGCCGGATCGCTTCGGCGCAGAGATCCGCTCTCACTATTGTCTCGCCATGCGTCGCCGCATAACCTTCGTTAAAGATCAAATAGATCGCCGTCAGCACCGCTTCCACGCGATCGGGCAAATCCTTCGTATCCGGCACTGTGTAGGGAATGCCCGCGTCACGAATCTTGCGCTTTGCCCGTACCAGCCGCTGCGCCATCGTCGCCGTTGGTACGAGAAAGGCCCGTGCGATTTCATCCGTCTCCAGGCCACCCAGCAGGCGCAGCGTCAAAGCAACCTGAGCCTCGATCGCCAGCGCGGGGTGACAGCAGGTGAAAATCAACCGCAATCGCTCGTCGGGGATTTCGCCGATATCGTCATCGATTTCTTCGATAGTTTCGATCGACTCAGAGGCAGCATACACTTCAAGTTTTTCGGCGAGTCGCGTCCGCCGTCTGAGGCGATCGATCGCCTTAAATCGAGCTGTTTTAATCAGCCACGCGCGCGGGAGATCGGGAATTCCGGCAGTCTGCCACTGCTTCAGTGCAGCCGTAAAGGCTTCCTGCGCCGCCTCTTCGGCTACGTCGAAATCTCCAACCAGTCCGATCAATGTGGCGACGATCCGACCCCAGTCCGATCGATAAACGGAGTCAATGGCTTGGGTTACGTCTGGTTTTGCGTTTGGCATCACAACCTGATGAGAAAAATTTTTTGGCGAGGTGTCGATTTGAGCGATCGCCCTTCGACTTATACCATTTTTTTAAATTTATGACAGACTTTTGCCAACTAGGGAAACGAGATAATTACAACGTCTTGTCGTCGTATCAAAATCGCCAATAGCCTAACTTCTCGTTGAAACCAAAATAGCCGATAGACTTGACACAGTATAATCGCACTGCTATATTATAATGAGCGCTCGATATAAATTTTATGCCCAAAATCGTCCATGCCCAAAATCGTTGACTCTGAGGAGTATCGTAAAGAGCTTCTCCATAGATGCTTTAACCTATTTGCCGAAAGCGGATATGCTAGTGTTACAACACGACAAATCTCTAAGGCATTGGGTATCTCCACTGGAGCAATGTATCACTACTTTGCTAGTAAACAGGTGTTGTTTGAGCAATTGGTTGAGGAGATCAGTTGGCAGGATGTTTATCTATTTAAGTCGATTGCTGAAGGAGGAACGCTGACCGAACGCATTGAAAGACTTGGATGTATGCTGGTTCAGCATGAAGAACACTTTGTCAAACAGGCAGTAATTTGGACAGATTTCTACCAGCATACCGCCGTGACAGAGATTAACAGTAATCCCATTTTTCAGCAAATAGATCGGCGCTATCAACAAATGATGGAGGAACTGCTTAATCTCTCAGATCCGAAGCTCGCTCGATTTGTCTGGACTTTGATCAATGGTATCTTGATCGAGCAGATAGAACGTGAAAATAGCTTTTCCTTTGCCCAGCAGATTCACTTATTTACCAAGATGTTAATTGCCTACTGCGAAAAATACTGTATCTAGCCTTAACAGGCAGACAACTGTAAAAGCTCTATCGACATGAGTTTAAATAATTCGAGCGCTCGAATTAAGACACTCAAAACACCATAGGATGTTGACTATGAACATTTCTGCCCAACCGATTCTAGAAAACTTGCAGCATCTAGAAACTTCGCTGTTCTCCCTATCGCTTATCTTGTTTTGTATTATCTTCGCTGAAATCGGCGTTGACTTTTTCTTTCGTAAACAACGGAATTACCGAGAAACGGCTGCAAATATCGGTGTTGGTATCGTTCATGATTTTCTCAGCGATCAATTAGCAAATGTTGTAGCTGTAGTTGGGCTATCCCTAATTGCGGCAGTCAGTCCTCTAAAGGTTCCTGTAAATGGCTGGACAATGCTATTAGCAGTATTCATCGCAGATTTTCTCTATTACTGGAACCATCGTGCAGAACATCGGATTCGTTTTTTTTGGGCATATCACAGCGTTCATCATAGTTCCACTGATTTTAATTTGACTGTAGCGCTGCGGCTGGCATGGGTTGAAGACTTTATCCTTTGGATTTTCTACATTCCGATGGCACTGCTGGGATTTCATCCCCTACAAGTCTTGATTGCGCTCGAAGTTGTGGGGCTATATCAAGTCTGGATTCACAATCAGAAAATTGGGCGATTGGGAATTCTCGAATCCATGATGAATACAGCTTCCAATCACCGTGTACATCATGGCTCAAATCTGCCATACATTGATAAAAATTATGGTGGCATTCTGATTGTTTGGGACAGGTTGTTTGGAACTTACCAAGCCGAGACGGAAAAGGTGATCTACGGGCTGACTGAAAATATTCAAACCCACAATCCTATTCAGATCAATATTATGGAATATTCCAGAATCATTAGCGATTTACGACGATCGCAGACTCTCAAAGAATGGTTCTTGAGTCTATTCGGTCCGCCTGAATGGAAACCACAAGCATTCAAACAACTGCCTAGCAAAGATTAAACCTACTTAAATCTATCTCTATGAAACTTCATTCTGTCTCGCAAATTTTGGAACGCCTGTTTCGATCAAATTACAGGTCTATCCTGTTTACCTATGGGCTGACGTTGCTGGAAAATACGTTTGAATTGCTATATCCGCTAGCGATCGGATTTGCTATCGATCAGCTTCTAAAGGGAAACTATAGCAACATCATCCCCTTTCTATGCATTTGGCTGGCACATGCGATTACAGCTATTTCTCGTCATGTATACGATACTCGAACCTTTACCAGTATCTATAGCAACTTAGCAACAGCGATGGTTGTAGAGCAGAGTAAGCAGGGCGCTTCAACGGCTCAAATTGCTGCGCGTTCCGTGCTTTCCAGAGAATTTGTCGATTTCTTTGAGCGAAATATTCCCCAAATTATTGCAGGGTTGTTTAGCTTTGTTGGCGCATTGGTAATGCTATTCATCTATGACATACAGATTGGCGCATATTGTTTGGCTTTGCTTATTCCGTTGATTTTGATCAATCGCAGCTATGCTCAGAAATCACAACGGTTGAATCAAAACTTGAATAATCAGCTAGAACAGGAAGTAACAGTTTTAAGCCAATCTGAGGCTGAAGTAGTGAGATCGCACTACTTGTTAATAGCAAAATGGAGAGTCCATCTTTCTAATGCAGAAGCCCTGAATTATGGATTTATAGAACTGTTTACGATTTTACTTGCTGCCACGGTTCTGATTCGTACAGTCTGGATTCCAGGCATTCAAACAGGTGAGATTTATGCCATTATTTCCTACCTGTGGAACTTTTTAAAGAGCTTAGAGAATATTCCAGCACTGGTACAGCAGTTTAGCCGGTTACAGGATATTGGGCAGAGAATGCAACTAAGTTCTGAGGCATTGAGCAAGCTGTGAATCTTGAAGTGATGGCAGCAGCCCAATAACTGTTCTGAACTAGAACGTATCAATACTAATTGATCAGTTGGGGTGCAAAGTTTGGCTGCATCTGATAGGTACATCAGTTATACAGAGAACCTTTGATAGGATCGTGATTAAAGATTAGAGTGTTGGCTCTCAGTATTGAATTTAGCTGTAATTGGAGGAACTATGATGTCAATGAGATTATTTACAATTTTGTGGCTAACAGGCATGGTAGGCATCGTTTCTCTTTGGTGGATGAAATTACCTATTCCTGAGGATGAAGAACTTCAGATGCCGCTCTGGGGAATCAAATTGATTTCTTTGATTCAACCAACCTTTCTTTTGTCTATTACTGTCTTGATTGGTGTTGTACTAGCTCATAAAGTTGGATTATCCGCACCTCTGGCTGAGGCAGTGTCTAATCGAACTTCAATTAGTTTGGCTATTCAGCCCCAAGTGCTTCCAGGAATTATTGGAGGCTTGATCGGAGTTATTGGATTAACTTTTATTCAGTTTTGTGCTAAAGTTTTTCTACCTTCTGATTTTATTACGAAGGCTGAAACTCTATCAAGCAACACCCCATTTTTGACTCGTATTCTGTATGGAGGTATTACCGAAGAATTATTGCTCAGATGGGGAATAATGACGCTTTTAGTATGGATAGGTTGGCGTATTTTTTCAAAAGGGCAGGGTGTGCCTTCCATATTCTGCTTTGTATCGGCGATCGCCCTTTCAGCATTTCTCTTTGGGCTGGGTCATTTACCCCTTGCCTTCGTACTAGGAACACAAGTCACTCCTTCAGTCATTACCTATGTGATTGTGGGTAATTCATTTTTTGGCATCATTGCAGGCTATCTGTACTGGCGTAAAGGTCTTGAAGCGGCAATGATTTCTCATATGTTGGTTCATGTTGTTATGGTTACATTTACCCGTTTAGCCCGATGATACAAGAATGGAATGTTTTCATTGACAACTCACTGTAAATGTTAGCCCCATTCGGTAGTACAATAATCCCAATGCACCAGATTGACACAAAGTTCTTAGTTGAGGATTCGAGGCAATCGGCAACTGGTGATTAGGAACGCCATCGTACAGCAAGCTCTTGGTGCTGGAAGCATAAGGAGAATTTTAGTGTTAAAATTTGCTGGGAAAGTCGGTCGAGGTAGAATCGTTTTATGCTTGCTCAATCCATCCTAGAAACAACCAGATTGATTTTGCGCCCCCTATCTCTTGCAGATGCGCCATCGCTCCAAAGTGTGGCAAGCGTTCGTGAGATTGCCGATACTATGATTTCTATTCCTCATTATAAATTAAAATCTTACCTCAAAGTTCCAAGACCCCAAAGTAATAAGGTGAACGAAGTTGCACAGACAAACTTCAAAAAAAACTGTGGGAGATTATCAAAGTAATGATTAAATATTTCGGAACAGGACAGCCTGTAAGGATATGGTGTCAGGACGAGAGTAGATTTGGATTGATTACTATGCAGGGCAAGATGATTACATTGAAGGGGATAAAACCCATCGGCAAAAAGCAATCTTTAGCGAGAAAACTTCTATCTTTATGGAGTTGTAGAACCATCAACAGGTGAACAATATTATCAAGAATTTTCTCAGCTCAATCACAACTGCTTTCAAGAGTTTTTAAATGGATTTGCTGAAAAATATTCAGAGAGTTTCAATCTAATTATCATGGATAATGGTAGCTTTCATAAAGCTCTCTTGTTAGACTGGCATGACCATGTGATGCCAATATATTTACCTGCCTATAGTCCTGAATTGAATCCGATTGAAAGATTGTGGGAACAAAAAAAGACCTCAAGTTGGCAAATTATTCGAGTTTAGAGAAACTCAAAGAACAGGTAGATATAATTATCAAATCTCTCACGAATGAAGAAGTCTTATCTCTCTGTAGTTGGGACTATATCCTTGAAGCTATATTAAGTGCAGGTTCATAGTGAATTGGTATTACACAGGGCAACAACGGAGGCAAATAGACATCTGGTAAAAAGAAATTAGGCGAGGAGCGAGCGATCGCACTTGCTCGGATCCGGGTGAAGCATTTGGACATAAAATCAAGGGTTTTAGGCATAAATTGTCGCCCTCGGCGTACGCCCTACATTTATCAAACAGATGTCTCTTCAAGATCGTAACCTGACGAGCAAAATTTTTTGGCGAGGTGTCGATTTGAGCGATCGTCCTTCGACTTACTGATACAGGGAAACAACCGAGACAAACCAATGAAATATTTGCTGCTGATTTACATGGAAGAAAACGCCATGAACCAGACCGATCGCGAACATTGTTATGGAGAATCCACACAGCTTGCACAAGAACTCCATGCAAAAGGGCAGTTTTTGTCGGCAGCCCCGCTGCACCCTGTAGCGACGGCGACTAGCGTCCGGGTGCGCGACGGCAAACAGTTTGTTACCGATGGCCCGTTTGCAGAAACTCGCGAACAACTCGGCGGGTTCTTCCTGGTTGATGCCCAGGATCTCGACGAGGCGATCGCGATCGCCGCCCGCATTCCAGGGGCGCGCGCCGGCACGATCGAAATCAGACCAGTAATTGAGGTCGCGGGATTACCTAAGAATTAGTTTTTGCACTTCTTAAAGACAATTTGAGTGCAAAAGATAACGCCTAAAACTCAACAAACAGGAGCAAGCCATGCAACTCAATCCTTATCTCTTTTTCAACGGTAACTGCGAGGCAGCTTTCAAGTTTTACGAGCAATGTTTTGGGGGCAAAATCGTCACAATGCTCACTAACGCGGATGCGCCAACTGCGGAACCAAAACCCTGTGAATTATCTACTGATTGGCTTGACAAAATTATGCACGCGTGTATGGAATTCGGAACGTATCGCTTGATGGGTTCTGATTGTCCGCCTAAGTTTTTTGAAGAAACCAAAGGCTTTTCTGTACAAATCGCGATCGACGATCCAACAGAGGCGGAACGTATCTTTCACGCCCTCGCTGAAAATGGCACAGTGAAGATGCCATTCGGGCAAACTTTTTGGGCTTTTCGGTTTGGAATGCTGGTCGATCAGTTCGGTATACCGTGGATGGTTAACGGGACTTAAACAGAAAATACGATAAAAATAGGTTATAATGCTTACATAGCAAGCAGATAACGTTAAAAAATGACCCATGAAAGAGACAACCCCT
>NZ_JAEQCT010000171.1:0-18961 GCF_020738205.1 Microcoleus sp. PH2017_24_DOB_U_A | reverse complement strand
TTCACTTTAGTTATACGTGAGCATATTTTTGCGAACCTTCAGAGTGATGCTATGGCCGAGAGTACATAGATAATGCTTTTTGTCAATGCGTAAGTCCTATAATCTTAGATAGTCATAGAGGCACGGGTACCGAGCAACGGGGTTTGATGGACGAAAATACAGAGGTTGCAGCCAGCCGAAATAGTAAAAAAACTAAGGTGATGAGGCCTTGTCCGTGCGATCGCCAACGGCTATGATTATTTAACCAGAATCCATCGAAAAATACCAAAAACCAGGCTGAGGGTTTTCTGCTGTATCCACTGTGACTTTCAAAAAGTGTGAGGAGCTAAACACTTTTGAATGCTGGATATCACACTTTTTTATTAACAAGCTATTTCTTAATTATATCTTTATTTTTTAACAAAAACCCGACAGTGCGGGAGTTGTCAACCATCACGGATGGTGCTGAAAGATTAAAGTTTTTTGAAGTTTAGCAAAAATCCTGAAATCTTTTGTAATATAAACAGGAAAGTTGAAAAAAATCTAAAGACAAACTAATTGCATAAAAGTGTCGCTAAGGTAGTAAAGATGACGGTTTCTTAGAGAAAAAGAGTGTTAAGCTCGGCTAAGCTCAGCCCAAGCAAAACCGCAATATTTAATTAAGCTCGATCGATAACAAAGGCTAAGGTAAAGTTCATGGCAAACTCAGTTTTAAAGGGGCCAAACGCAGCAGCAGGAGTGCAGTGGCAGCCAAAAGATATTATCCGCGGCCTAGTGTGGAAAATTGCGATCGCAACCTGGCTGTTAATGGCAGTAGGCAGCGCCACGCGCGTGATGAATGCGGGGCTCGCTTGCCCGGACTGGCCGCTGTGCTACGGTCAATTAATACCCGCAGCGCAAATGAATTTGCAGGTATTTCTGGAGTGGTTTCACCGTTTGGATGCAGCAGCAATTGGCTTAAGTGCGATCGCCCTTTTAGCACTTTCTGTCTTCTACCGCAGCCGCCTGCCGACTTGGCTGCCCCTCGCCAGCGCCGGCGCAGTATTTTTAATAGTTTTTCAAGGCATATTGGGCGGCCTCACCGTGACGCAACTGCTGCGATTTGACATCGTTACCGCTCACTTGGGAACGGCTTTACTGTTTTTTTGCGCCCTGCTAGCGATCGGTTTTATGCTGACTCCTTACGAAGCTACAGGCAATACAGGCAAATTAGCATGGGTAAGTTCGATCGCAGCACTGCTAGTTTATCTCCAAAGTCTGCTAGGAGCATTAGTCGGCTCTAGATGGGCGCTGCATCAATGTTTTGGTTCCTCAGAATTGTGTTCGGTAATGAACAGCCACATCGCCGGCATCGTACCAGCTACCGCAGCAACTTTAGCAGTAGCAGTCATGGCTTGGCGGCAACCAGCACTCCATTCAAACTTGCGAAAATTAGGGAATTTAGCGAGTCTTTGTCTGATTGCTCAATTAGTTTTGGGATTGGCAACTTTCCGGCTGCACCTTCAGGTAGAACCGCTGACAGTCGCCCACCAAGCAGTCGGCGCAGCATTGCTGGGAACCCTGCTAGCTTTTAGTGTTTTGTCGTGGCGCGATCGGGTTTTATCAGCTTGAAAGTCAGATCGTGTCCGGTAGCATCGTTGTTCTATGATGCAAAATCTTGTAGGGGCGGGTTCACCATTATTCTCGATAAAAGCCAACAGTTTCATAAACCCGCCCCGCCCATACAAGCATGAATCAACCGGACATGATAGACAAGGCAGATTTATCTATTCCTTGAGCAACAGGTGCCTGATTTATCCCTCGGTGGGGGCGGGTTTATCAATCTTTTCACATACAACAAATATCTCTTGTAAACCCGCCCCTTGTATCTACGAAGCAATGACAACTGACAACTAACAAGTAACAACTAACAAACAATTAATAACCGATGCAAGAAGTTCTTACAAACAATAGCCCTCGCCTCCACGAAAACTTTTCGCAAGTGGTGAAAAGTTACTACCAACTTACAAAACCGAGAATTATTTTACTGCTGCTAATCACCACATCAGCCGGAATGTGGATGGCCGCCAAAGGAGAAGTCGATCCGCTATTACTGGTATCAACTATTAGCGGAGGCGCTTTAGCTTCCGCGTCGGCGAATACGATTAATTGTGTCTACGATAGCGACATCGATTATATTATGGAGCGCACTCGCTGGCGGCCGATTCCTTCCGGGCGGGTTAAGAAACGGGATGCTTTGATATTTGCGATCGCCCTAGCGACAATCTCCTTTACATTACTGACAGTTGTCGCCAACTTATTAGCCGCCTTGCTAGCAATGTCCGGCATCGTTTTCTACGTCCTAATTTACACTCACTGGCTGAAGCGCCACAGCGTCCAAAACATCGTCATCGGGGGTGCAGCAGGGGCGATTCCCCCGCTAGTTGGGTGGGCTGCGGTGACGGGAGATTTGAGTTGGGGTGCGTGGCTGCTGTTTGGGATTATCTTCCTGTGGACACCGCCGCATTTTTGGGCGTTAGCAATGATGATTCGCGACGAATACAAGGAAGTAGGCGTGCCGATGTTGCCGGTAATTGAGGGCGATGAAGAGACAGCGCGCCAAATTTGGATTTACACCTTATTGATGCTTCCTGCAACTTTGCTGTTTGTGTATCCGCTGAATTTGGCGGGCCCGGTGTATGCGGGAACAGCTATTTTCCTGGGTGCGATTTTTGCCCAAAAAGCTTGGTTGCTGTTGCAGACTCCAGAAGATAAGAAGGTTGCGCGATCGCTCTTTAAATACTCTATTCTGTATCTGATGCTATTGTGCGCTGGAATCGTAGTTGATAGTTTACCTGCGACTCACAACTTTACTACTGCTGTTGTTCACAATGTGCACACTTTAATTAGTGCCGTGGTGATGTAGTAATAAGTTAAATTGCCATTATTAAAATGAAGCCCGCATCTTGCGGGTTTTGTTTATGGTAAAATAACAGTAGTCATTCTCCCATCTGCGTTCATCAGCGTTAATTTGCTTTAATCTGCGGTAAAAAAAGAACGCTCGAAAATCGCTACAATTAAGCTATTAAATTTGCCTGCAATACTATGATTGCCATCCCCTCTGGATTTAGCCCCGAAGAGTACCTTTCCCTGGAACATGACAATACAGTCCGCCATGAATATCGGCGCGGTTTAGTCTACGCAATGGCGGGTGGTAGCGACGATCATAGCCGTCTCGCGATTAATTTTTTAACGGCTATTAATTTTCACCTGCGTGATGGGGAATGTCAGTTTTTTTCCGGTGATGTGAAGGTGAATTATGCGGATGCGTTTTTCTATTATCCCGATGCCTTTGTGACGTGCGATCCGCGCGATCGGAGCGATCGCTATGTGAAGCGCTATCCTAAGTTGATTGCTGAGGTGCTGTCTCCTTCGACGGGAAAATTCGATCGCACTGATAAGTTTGAGGATTATCGACTGTTGGAATCGTTGGAAGAGTATGTTTTAATCGCGCAGGATGAGATGCGAGTAGAGTGTCGCCGTCGAGTGAAAGATGGGGCTGGGGAACGTTGGGAAACGGTGGTTTATGGTGCGGGCGATATCGTGATGTTACAGAGTATTGAGCTTGAAGTTGCGATCGCAGAATTATATCGCGGTGTGAGTTTTGGACGATAAATAAAGTAAACTATAGACAAAGGTTTCAAATTTGAAAGTTTTGAAGAAATATGCTAAATATAAAATTAAAAGTGGAGGAAAGTTTTGATGACTGAGAATGCCGTGAAAGTAGATATCTCATTTCAATCACTGCTGGAAGCTATTTCGTCACTGGGAGTTGCTGAAAGATACAAGATATGGGAATTTTTGGAAGCTGAATTATTCCCGAATGAGGACGATTCTCCCGAAGACATTGCTGAAATTGAAAATGAAAACTTTCCACTACTCACGGAGTTGGGCATTCCGTTGGCAGCAGAGTGCAAGGCGTTATAATTAAAAATGCAAAATGCAAAATTCCAAATGGAAGCTACAGAGGAATCGGGAGTATGAGGAGATATGCAAATTGTTTGGACAAAACACGCCCAGGAACGTCAGCTACAATGGGAAGAGCGATTGAAAATTACCAGGGAAGAGGTTGAGGCGGCCCTAACCAATCCTCAACAGATTATCGTGGAAGATGATGTCTTGGTGGCTCAAATTAAACGAGGCAACGGTCTTCTTAGAGTACCCTTTGTTGAAATTGGCAAAACCAGACGAATCTTAACTCTGTACTGGACAAATCAAGTTAAGCGATATTGGCAGGAGAATACCGATGAAAGTTAAATACGATGCAGAAGCAGACATTCTGATTTTTATCTTCCGTGATGCGTTTCCAGCCAATGCTATCTCTGAACCTGGAGGCGTGATTGTCAGTTATGACGAAAATGATGAACCAGTTAGCATCGAATTTCTCAATGCCTCCAAACGTCAACTGTTGAATCCTCAAGAGCTCATGCTAACGATCGCAACTTAGTTGATGCACTTTGTCGAGGTGGCACAGCAATATTGTCAGCTTTCTTGATTTAGCTATTTTTCAAGTATTTACCCAAAAACTCTAACTGGTTCACCATTTCCTCTGCTGTCTTATTAGCAGTTAGTTCCATAATGGCTCTGACTTGCTCACCAACAGAATAGTCTTGCGATATCAGCGCAATGCCAGCATGAGATTCCTCTCCGATCAGAAACTCAGTATGTAACTGACAGAAGTCTCCAATATTGTGACTGTACAGCACTCTGTTTTGAGTGGTAGCTAGCCGAAGTTGTTCTTCGTCGATTAATCCTTCTGTTTGAGTTTCATTGACGGTGGTTACATCAACTTGACGCGATCGTAATGCCCGTAGAAGAGACTGATCTTGGGAATCTTCATCTAGGTAAATCTTAATTTCACTCATGCTTCTTTACCAAAGTTGGTGTACAAAGCTTCTAGACGCTTGGCTTCTGCTGCTTGATGGCTCAAATCAGTTTCAATTTCTGCGGTGTTGGCATGATAGTAGGTGAGTGCGGCGTAGACTTCGGCGAGGGTGAGATGAGAAATGCGATCGCAAATCTCTTCAGCATTCAATCCTCGCTTGTACCAGGTGACAATCCGGCGAACGGTAACGCCTTTACCGAGGATGTGGGGACATCCACCATGCAGTCCAGGAGTGCGTGCAATGAGCGTACCAATGTCAATAGATACTGCTGTGGTCATAAACTATCGAAGTTTGAAGGGACTGATCTCTATTACAGCATAGCGATCGCAGAATTAGATCTCAGCGTGAGTTTCGATCGATAAATAAAGTAAGCTAGAGAGACAGGTTTTAAACAAAATCATGACTGAACTCCTTCAACAGGCGATCGCCCAAATCCAAAAACTCCCACCCGATCGGCAAGATGCGATCGCGGCTCGGTTTTTGGCAGAGTTGCAGGACGAGCAAAAATGGGAAACTCGTTTTGCTGACACGACAGACGATCAATGGGATCAGATGGCTGCAATGGTACGTCAAGAAATTGCGGGAGGAGAAACGGTTCCACTTGATGAGGTTTTTCCAACACAAAAATGAAATCAAGTGTTACAAGGTCATTTCGCACGCGGCTAGAGAGTCTTCCTGCATCAGTTCAGGAACAAGCCGATAAAGCTTATGCCCTTTGGCAGGATGATCCTTATCATCCAAGTCTTCAGTTCAAGCGAGTCAGTCAGAAGCAACCGATTTATTCTGCTCGTGTCAGTATCAATTATCGTGTTTTAGGTTTATTGGAAGCCGATCGTATTTACTGGTACTGGATTGGTGCACACGACGAATACGATGAATTACTGAAACGGTTGTAGTTTAAGGCGATCGAATTCGTCAACCCCCGTTACTGTAGATAGCGATCGCAGAATTATATCGCGGTGTGAGTTTGGCGCGATAAATGAAGTAAGCTAGAGACAAAGATTTCAAACAATTTTAACCAATGCCAGCATCCGTTGCTTATCTGTTTGACAGAATCACGGTGAATCCAAGATCAATGTGGCGATCGTCCCTGCATCCGGGGAATGCGGATTCGAGTCATCGATATCCTAGAGTTGCTAGCTGCGGGTTTGAGTTTTGAGCAAATCCTCGAAGAATTGCCAGACTTGGAACTTGACGATATTAAAGCTGCGCTATTGTATGCAGTCCGCAAACTCGACCATCCCGTTTTAGCCGCATGACTATTTGGTTGAATGCTTATCGATCGCCAGCCATTGCTGTGTGGATTACTGCTACCTTTGGTGAAATACATTAGCGATGGGCGGTATGTTTCTATTGTATTGGGTATTGTACTGCAACTGCGATACAATTATAAGTTATCTCGCTGTGCCTAATATTATGGCGGGCCAGAACCAGAATTAGATAAAATTGAAAACTATGATGCCCCCTGGACTTTCAACGTACCTATTGGAAATGGAACAGAATTTACGAGCAGAAGACAGCGACAAATGGTTTGACCGCTATCCGAAAAGTGCTCACCACTTATTAGCAGCTATATGTTTCCGCGAGAATTCTCAATCAATATGGGAAGAAACAAAAACGATACTGCTGCCACCTATCGGCTTCTATTACTCGATTTTCCATCTTTCAATGGCACTGCTATTTTTGGATTACCAGACAGACACGAATGAATTGAAGCGCATCAAACACGCAACCTTGAAAAATCTCATAAATCAAAGGTTAATACAAAAGCGATTATTGTCTAATGCTTATTTGGATGAGTTCCAGCGCCTACAAGACATTAGGGAATATGCGAACTATAATTTCGGATCTAAAGTCCCAAAGTACGAATATCTGCAAATAGCAGACGCTTTTTATGCGACCACAGGCGAATGCTTCGACAAGGTGATAGACTTGGTACATCCTATCCAAAGCAAGATCGATACGTTCTATTCTGTCAATATGAGCATCCAAGCCGCAATCGGTGATGGGTTCGGTGACGATCTTATGCGAATGTATTTGCCGAAAGCCGCAGAAGAAAAAGTTATCGCATATTTATTACTGAAGAATCTGACGACCTAAATCTACCACAGCGAGATAACATCCACCTGTATGCCGACCGGATAAAGTGGATCTGTTAAGTCCGAAAGCTGGCTAGTGGCGGAATTCCAACCCAAAGGTGAATGCCATGCAAGCCAAACTTCAAGAACAACTTTCTCCTGCTGATGCCGAAGTTATTTTGGGACGTTTGCCAGAACGAATTAAAGCTGCGCTTCTGTATGCAGTCTGCAAGCTCGATTGTCCCGTTTTAGTTGCATGACAATTTGGTTGAATGCTCATAGATCGCCAGCCATTGCTGTGTGGATTACTGCTACTTTTGGTGAAATACATTAGCGAGCGGCGGTATTTTTCTATTCTATTGGGTATTGTACCGCAACTGCGATACAATTATAAGTTATACAAAAGGAGAAATAATGAGCCTCGGCTTAATAGATCAACTCACTCACAGTACGGTAAGGATAGAGACAGTTCTCCATAGCGGAGGAATTTCTACTGGAACAGGTTTTTATATGAACTTTCTTCAAAAGGAAGGTCTTGGTATTCCAGTCATTGTAACTAATAAGCATGTCGTAGAAAATGCGAACATTGGCAGGTTTCATGTCACTTTGGCTAATGATGAAGGTCTTCCTGATACTGGAAAGCACCAGTTATTTCAGTTCGCCAACTTTGAAGAGCAGTGTATAAAACATCCAGATCAAAATATTGATTTGGCCGCATTTATTATTAGCCCTCTTGTGAATAAAGTCCGGCAGTCTGGCGAGAAATTGTTTTATATGGCGTTGCCAATGGATTTAATCCCAAGTGATGAAGAACGAGAAAGTTATTCATCTATGGAAGATATAGTCATGATTGGATATCCAGACGGAATTTGGGATGCCAAGAATAATCTTCCTGTTATACGCAAAGGCATAACGGCAACTCATGCTAATGTATCTTGGAATGGGAATTCTGAGTTTCTAACAGATGTAGCTAGTTTTCCAGGTTCAAGTGGTTCGCCAGTCTTCCTTGCAAATATTGGTGGCTACATGGATAACAAGGGCAATACTTATATGGGACAAAGCCGAATTCGCCTGTTAGGTATTCATTATGCTGGAGCAATGCATACGGCTTTCGGTGAAATTCAAATTGTCAAAGCTCCAACATCTAACGTACCTGTTCCTATAACGCAAATACCAAACAATATTGGAGTGGCGATCAACTCCAAAGAGCTATTCGGTCTTGAAAAAGAAGTTGAGCGTATTATTTCAGCAAATGCGTAATAAGCAGCGACTTTCGGACAGTCAAAAGCTCCGGGCAAAAAGTTGAGGCAGAAGCAGTCACGCCTTGCATGCGGTGGTCGATGGAGTGAAAAACGAAGAAGGGCGATCGTTTTCTATATGGCGATCGCCAATTTTCAAGGGCACAGAAGCATTAGGTTTCGTAGATTGCAAACCAGGACGCGGGCAGTAAAATCGAGAAGTCGCAGATGATGAAGTTTTTGATAAGGTGAAAGCCCGATCGCTAAAATTTGGAGCTATAACAGAATTTGTGGGAACATGATTTCTGTGCAATTAGCCTTCTTGCTTCCATGCCAACAAACGATTCTGAACTGCAAGCCCAAGCGCGGAAAATTCTAGATGCGATCGCCTTTACTCCTTTCGAGCAATGTCAACCCTTGACTCGTGAGTTTGGTAACATTCCTGCTCGCCCTGGCATCTATGCAGTCAGGCACATAACTGACGGATTACTTTACATCGGTAAAACCAAGAGCCTACGAGGACGCTTCAGCGGCGGGCACAAAGCTTTTTTATGGGCGTGGCTCGATAAGTACAATGACGAGGATGTGCGAATTGCAATGCAATTAGTCTCTTACTGTGAAAACCCTGCGTTACTATAATTCCAACCCAAAGGTGAATGCCATGCAAGCCAAACTTCAAGAACAACTTTCTCCTGCTGATGCCGAAGTTATTTTGGGACGTTTGCCAGAACGAATTCAAGCGGCTCTAATTGCGCGTGCTGCGGAAATTGAATATCCGATCGCAGCGACGATCGAAATGGCGATCGCCAGTTTTCTCGATACAGAAGCATTAGGTTTTGTAGATTGCAAACCAGGACGCGGACAGTAACACCGAGAAGAGGTGTCAAAGTTTACGGTATACTTCGTTAACGCACCCTACAAGAGCCACGTTAAGCTAAAAACAGACAACAGAGAGCCAACCTACCCAAAAGGTGAATATCAATGGTTGCGATCGCCCAAAAAACCCTTTCCTTCGAGGAATTCCTCAACTGGGATGACAAATCCGGCAGATCATTCGAGCTAGTCAATGGAGTTGCCCTGCCCCTGAGTGAACCCACAGCCAAACATGAGGATGTCGTCGATGGTTTATGTCGTCTCTTGGTGGATCATTGCCAATCCTTGAACCTTCCCTACATTCCTCGACAAAGTAAACAAGTCAGATTGAACGCTGCCCCGGGCGAAAGTGAATCGAGTCGTAAAGCTGACATTGTGGTGTTTGCGAAGGAAGAATGGGTCAAAATGCGTCAAAGTTCTGCTTCTGCTGCTGCTTATATTCCACCTCCCTTGGCGATCGAAGTTGTCAGTACCAATTGGCGGGATGATTACCGCATCAAATTGAATGAGTATGAAACTTTAGGAATCCTGGAGTATTGGATTGTTGATTATGCTGGGTTGGGAGGTGTTCAGTATATTGGCTCTCCAAAGCAGTCTACGGTGACTATCAACCGCTTAATCGATGGTGAATATCAGGCGCTGCGATATCAAGGAGAAGCCACTATTGTTTCTCCAACTTTTCCTCAATTGGTATTAACGATCGCTCAAATCATTGCAATGACAGAAGTTTAGCGTTTGCAAATTATTTGTAGGATACTTTGTATTGCCAAAGAAATACTAAGATCCGAACCCGGTTTCTGGACACCCATATTAATTCGACTGAATCTGTGCATTCAAAACCTTAGAAATGCGATCGCGCGTTTCCTCCAAATGAGCCCGCGTATAAGCATCCGCACTCTTGTCCAAGTTGCGAATACTCTTGCTCAAACCCTCCCGCAACTGCCGCAACTCGTACCACGCCAGAGTTCGCGCATCCTCAGGTGTACTGGTTTTTCGCAGCACCATTCCGATTAAAATTGCCAAATGTTCCCGCTGCAACGATCGCCGAAAAGTCGAAATTTGCATCTTCTTGGACGGCTGCAAAACCTCTTTCCAAATATCGTTTTGCAAAGTATCGAACAATTCTGGCAATTTCAAAGCGCTTTCCGGCGCAGATTTTAACTCCGCATCCCGCAGTCTCGCCAGCCGCACTGGAGATAGCAACACTCGCAGCACAAATCGCTGCATAAAAGTAATTCGATCGCCGATCGGGTAATCTAGAGGAAACACCAAAGCCGGACTTCCCCAGTGCTCCCAGCGCGCAGGCGCTAATTTATTTAGCAAATCCGGCGCAAAACTAAACGCATCGGTTGCAAATACGTACTTGTCCAGCGTAGCCAAAGCTTCTCGTTGCTGCGAAAGCTCGATCGGCACAAACGGCAATTTCGCATTAATATCTCCCGGGCGAATCCGACTAAACGACTGTCCGCCGACGTACAAAGTAGCATTCATCACCTGCTGAAAATAATACCCGAACACCGAATCAAACATCACCCGCAGTTCGTTATAACCGTCTTCCCCAACCGGAATTCGCTTTTCTAAACGCTTCCACATTGCCTTAGCATTATCCAATTGCCATTGCGAATACCTCAGCATATTGTTACTGAGATCGAAGGCATTTGCAGCGGGATCGAGATTGTCAACAGTATCCTCATCCGGCGCATAAGCTAATTGCGGTTCCCCCGCGCGACTGGCAATTTGTTGCAGCGCTGGTAAGTCGCTGTTGGGGTTGGCGCCACCAAGAACTTTGTAACCGTACTCGATCGCCCAATCGTCATAAGGCCCTACAATCGTCGGATAATAATCGCCCTGTACAGTTCCCTGCGGTGCCAAATTAATTGGCAGGTAATCCATCACCGACGCCACCATACCGGGGTTGCGAGTTACCTGGGTATTGTTCAAATCCTCCGGTTGCAGCATTGTACTGCCGTGAAAATTGTGCCTCAAACCAAGAGTGTGACCGACTTCGTGTGCAGTCAAATTTCGGATATAATCATTAACATAATTCTCCAGCACCGGACTGCTAGGCGCTGCATTGTCCAGCAGAGACATCGACATTGCTCCGATCGCAAATTGTCGGCTCGATTCCAACCCAAAACACATATCCGAACTCAGCATCAACCGCGATAAGGGCGATCGCTTTTGTTCTTGATATCTTTCCACCAAAGTGGGCAAATCATCAACAATTCCACCCGGAGAATTCTCCCCGCTGCTTTTGCCTAAATCTGCATTTTCGAGCATCGGCAAATAGCGAGAATACATCCCGAACTGACAGGGATTGGTATTAGAGCCGTTTCGGCCTTGAAAACTCTTTGCTAGCGATCGATTTTGTTCTACCAAAGACCGATATCCCTGTTTGATTAGCCGGACAATATTAGCATCCAACAAAATATCAGCATCCAAGATTTCCCCGGTTAGCGGGTTAGTGCGAGACGGCCCGAGTCCGGCAAAATCTGACTCAAAAGAACTCGACCACCTAATAGTATTGTAGCGGACATCAGCCGGATCCCATTTAGCATTGTCCGGCATTTGTTTGACCTGAATTGCCTCTGTAAAACCTGCTTTTTCAAAAGATTTGTTCCACTCCAAAATGCCATCGCGAATTGCATTGCGGTATTCTAGAGGGACATTATTTTCAATCCAAAAGACGATCGGCTGCACCGGAGGCGACATCGGCGCCGTCGGGATTTGCTTTTGCAAATGCCAGCGATTGATGTAGCGCACAAAAGGCTCCCGACTGCTCTTGTCAGAAAAGTCTTTATATGCTGTCAGAAAATAGCCGACTCGCTCGTCTGCAAGTCTGGGGCGGTAGCCGTTATTGAGAGGCACTTCCGAGAAACTGTAGTGAATGCGGAGGTTAAAAGCCCGACTGTCAGGAATCGAAGGTAAATAGTTAACTGCACTGTCATTATCGCTGGAAAAACCGTAAATAGAAGCAATTTCTACATTCAGCGGAAACGCTTTCACATCTTTAAAATAAGATTTGTCTTCATCGATCGAGTAAGCAGCACCCAAAATCGCCGGCAAAATCGCTTTAACCCCCGGTAAGTCGCGCTTTTCGCTCATCAGCAAATCGCCTAAGTCTATCAGCAGAGTTTGCCTTTGCGGATGAAGGCTTTTGAGTGGTAAAGAATAGAGAATCGACTCGCTAAATGCCCTTTCCACCGAACCCGCTTGCGGGTCGCCCGGACGAGTGCGAAAATAGATATTCGGTATGACAAACTCGACGTTATTTTGGACTCGCCGCAGTTGAAACAAGAAATCGCCGATCGGCAATCCGCTCAAAATTCCCCCTTCCCCTAAACCTGATGCCAATGTGACGAAACACAGAAACTTTTTATCCAGTTGCTGCGGTTTAATTTCTAGATAAACTTTATTAGTTGCCAGATTGCGGTAAAGGGTAAACAGTCCTTCAAACTTTTGCGCGTCTTTGACAACTTGCTCGAAGGGTTGCAAAGGTTGTTGTTCGCTGCTGGGCGGCGGAGTTGATAAAGCAAAAGGTAAAAATAAACCTTTATACAAACTAAACAGGAAAAATGCTAGAGATAATATAAAAAATATTACAGGCAGATTTTTGCGGGGATTTTTCATCAGTTTGTTTCTGCTAACTTCCGAAAAAAATAATCTTTTCATGTTCAGTGTCCAGTTGCAGGAAAGAAGTGTTTTGAGATAGTCGCATCCCAGGATTAACGATTGAAATAACAATCATTAATATTGCTGAACCCGCCTTTACAATAAGATTTAAATCCTTTAAATTCTAACAACAGCTAGCGATAGTTTTATCCTTGACGAGGGTGGTGACTAGAAACCGGGTTTCTCTGAGATTTTTGCGTTTAGTAATGAGAAACATTCGTAGAAACCCGGTTTCTGAAATCTGCCGTGGGGGCTAGAAACCGGGTTTATACGAGATTTTACGACGAGTCACGAGAAATCTTGTTTCTGAAATCTGCCGTGGGGGCTAGAAACCGGGTTTATACGAGATTTTACGACGAGTCACGAGAAATCTTCGTAGAAACCCGGTTTCTGAAATCTGCGTGCGTCTAGGAGTATTTTCCCCGCTATCTCCATCGAACATAACAGACAATCTAGATACCCACTAGCTTACAACTTCTCCCAATCTCCCCCTCTCCCAATCTCCCCCTCTCCCAATCTCCCCCTCTCCCAATCTCCCCCTCTTCCCTCTCCCCCTCTCCCCCTCTCTACTTCTTCACAGGCCAGGGAATCATCGGATCTTGAGCCAAGCGCTTGGAAACTGCAACAGCACCGTAACGGTTGAGGTGACTGGGGTCAGAAAAAGATTCCCGTGCTTGGGGCAACAATAAACTATTATCTCGGAAAATTAGTCCGGTTTGAGCTGCTAATTGTTGCATATATTGCCGGAATTCTTGTTCGTAACCTGTCCGCACCGGATCTAAATAATCGGCAGTCAGAGGCATATTGACAAACACGAGATTGATGTTGCGAACTTTGGTAAATTCGATCATGTTTTTGAGCGCTACAGTTTGTTCCCCTGTCAATTTAAAATCTTGATAGTCGGTGTCGTAATATCCAGATACTTTGGCGTGTTTCTGAAAGTAAGTATCGGGATTGAAGCGGATGTCGATCGGCAAAAAGCCGTTTGGTTGAAACTCGCTGGGTGCTTTACCCGCAGCAGTTAGCTGGGCGTTTTCAGTGGTTTGTTTATCGTCGTCGGCTGCGGTTTGGGGGCTTTCGGTGACAACAGGGGCTGCTGGATTCGCGATCGATCGCAAAAACCCTTTCAGCCGATCGCGCTTTTTGTAAGTTGCAGAACTATCCACCAACTTTTGACTCAGAAATTGTTGAACATTCGCTTGACTTTGTTCCAAATTGTGCACCAATTCACCAGCAGTCGCGATCGGATTTTTGGCAGTTTCCTTAGATGTTGGGGATTCTAATGGATTGGTGCGGATCAGAAAACTACCCCGAGCCAATTGTCTGTAACCTTCGGAAGAGGCGATCGCACTAAAAGTCAAATCCGGCCGCCCGCTGTTGAGAGCCCTCGCCCCGTCCGCCAAAACCAGTAATTTCGGCAATTGTTGCGGTGGCAAAATCCGGCGGACGATCGAATCTACCACTTGCAGAGTAGCTCCGTTCACCCCAAAATTGTAAGCCTTCAGCCCCGGATAGCCTCCAGCAGCCAAAGCCGTTTCCAACACCGCCGGGTCGATACCCCGCAGCGCCCTAGAACTCCCGACAATTAAAATATCCGGCGGTTTTTTGTGCTGGCGGATGTACTCTTGGTAGCGCGCAATCTGCTCGTCAAGCTGCTCGCTCCTCAAAGTCGGAAACACCGGAGCAGCCGAAACATCAGCTACAGGAACGCTAGTATTTCCCGGTTTCGTAAACCCAGAACCGTTGAAAGCCTTTTCTTCACTCGCGGACGGCGATGCTTGTAAAGGAATTTGAGGCAAATTCACTTCTTGAGACTCGGGAATCGGGACTGAAGAGCCAGAGGGAGAGGGAGAATCCGGATTCGTGAGAGAGGCTTGAACGTCGCTCTGAGGCTTGGGGGATGAATTTTGACAATTTGGGCCGTTGCAAACTTCGGAGGCTCTAGGAGCTTGACTAACCGTCGCAGATTTAAGAAATAGACCCAGCAACCAATCGGTATTGAAGGTGATCAGACAGCCGGCGATCGCCCAAATCAAAGCCATTCCCGCCGCGCGATCGGCTCTCACGCCTCCCGGCGCAGCAGCATTCATCGACAAAGCGTCGTTGGGAACAAACAAACCCGAAGCAACAAGCGGCTGCACCACAGCTTGAACCAACTGCTCGCCCAACTGGTAACCGGGGAGTCTAATTTTGAAGCGCGGCCGCGAGGAGTCCGGTGCGGGAGCATCGAACACCAAATTATCGCCCAGAGCAGAAAAACTCCCATCTGCCACCGACGGCGCAAACTCCGGCACCGCTTCCTTAGACAAGACAGCCTGTTGCGAGGGAGCCGATGCGGTTGTTGGTGCTAATTCCCCGTCAACCGCCATTTTGAGATCGATACCGTAGCGCCACAGGGGCATTTTCTGACCGGCGCGGCGCCCGTAGACTCGCACAAGAGCCACTCCCGGAATTTGTAACTGCCGCAAGAATTTAGCCACCGGCGGGCCTACCTTCGACTGAGCAGGGCAACTCAGAGCTTCAGTCATGACGTGCAGCACGTTGGCTTTGTGCAGCGCCACAGCCCGAATCCCTCCGGTTTCCAGCTTGCGGTTGAGATTGGGATTGAGAAACCTGTTGAGCAAGAAAGTCAAGGCTAATTGGTCGCCCTCGGCTGCCAATATCCTCGGGTTTGGAGCTAAGTCGGGGTGGTGGGCTGCTGGTAAGTCTATCCAGTCAATCCACACCGGCGACTCCGGCTCGGTTGTGCTGTCGCTGGCCGGTTCTACGCCGTAGAGGGTAGCTGCGCGGATGCCTTGGGGCGCGAAGGATGCTAACAAAGGGGCGATCGCATCGGTGGTTTGCTGTTTGTCAGGGTATTCTTGTCGTTTGGGTTTTTGTCCTTTTGTGACTGTTTTGCTGCAAAACAGGTGCAGAGTTGCTTCTTTGAGGGTGGCTCGCACTTCGACTGTTGATGTCGCCAAGTGTTGGTTGAGCAGTTTGGCGATCGACTGTACGTCTCCCCAGCGGGCCCATTCCTTGAGGATTGTGTCCGGTGGCGTCAAATCGACTCGCAGCACCCAGTCCGGCTTCGATTCGCCTGCAACTTGGCTGCCGATCGCAGCTTCCCGGAAGTCCTCTAGTTGCAGTTTCCGCAGCCTAGCGGCGATCGGTTCTGCGAGCAAGGAGGGTTCGGGGCTGTAAGCTGACTCGCACAGCACTAACAGCCGCCGTTCCTTGGACTTGAGAAGTTCTGGCGCATTGGGGTGCTGGGTTTCCCGGCTGCTTTTGGCTTCTTTTTCGCGAATGCTAACTTTCACCGAAACACCCATCGGCCCGAGGATTTCGCTGAGATAGCTGGCGATCGCATCTGGATAGCCCCGGCGCGCCAAAGTTTCCGCTGAAACGGTCAAAGTGCCGCCGCCATCACTGTCACCGGAGCCTGTTTCGGGGGATTGAATCAAAGCCACCGCGCCGCGACTTGCCTGCTGCTGCGTGGATGTTTGCGGTGCTGGCGCAGAAACGGGGGGACTGAAAGCTTCCCGAGTTGCCGAAGTGTCGATCGTCACTGGGGAAGTTTCAAAAACTTCTGGATATTCAATCCGGGAGGCCGTGGGGAAACTTTCGGTATCAAAATCCATTTCTTCCCGCACCTGAGCCATTGGTACTGGAGTTTCTACCGCTTCTGGTTTCAGTTTGAGGTTGCGGTTTTCATTTTTGAATTTGCCGAAGAATCCGCCGCCTTTACGACTTGTTGGCGGTTCGCCCTCGGGGGGACTCGCTGGTGGTGGCACTTCGGAAACTTTTGGTTCCGGTTCCGGTTCCGGTTCCCGTCGCTGTGGCTGTCGCTGTCGCTGTTTGCCGCTGCAATCGAGCCGGACAGTCCAGTCGTTTTGTCGGGAACCGAGTTTGCGGCCGCACAGAAACAATTGGTAGATTTTAGTTCGATCGGGCAGGAGTCGCGTTAAATCAGTTTGTTCGATCGCGCTTTTAAATCTCGCCGTCACCAATTCCTGAGACGGACACAATTGCGCTTCGCACAAAATATGCAGGTGATTTCCGCGCAAACGCGCTTGTACCTGCACCTCGGGCAGTCCCAAAGCTTTTTGCGCCCACTGCGATGCGGGCGATCGATTGTCTGCCAATATACTCCCGTTCGCATTCAACATGGGACTTTAAATTTCGTCAAGGCTGGTTTTGTTTTCTACAGATAGCACAGTTTACAGGTTTTACACACCATTATTTTATTTACCGAGCCGAACCTTTGCATCCGGTTTAACTGTTGCTCGGCTTACTGGCGAGCTGTGTATCCCCTCGGCTGCGCTCCGTTGGGCAATACTGTTTTGACCAATACCTCGAATGTATTTTCGCACAATTAGACCCAGTTAAGCGAAGTCAGAATTCAGGAGTAAAGATAATTATTTCCCCTGTTTAGCAACCGCCCCCAAAGATTAGGACGTTCTTAATTGCTGAAACCCTTGCTATTCTTCCTCCTTCCTTCTGCTGTAAACTGGGGATACTGAATAACACAGGAGGGATCTATGCCGTCGGAAAACCAAGACTTGCCCAAAACTCAAACACCTCAGAGTCCAAAATTGCCAATTCCTTCAGATATTTTATTGAGCTTGGCCGCCTTACCCATGCTGGGCGGGTTGCTCGTGGCCAAAGCTGCTGCTGAGTTTGTGAGTTCGATCGGCATTGAAAGCGAAGAAGTCTTTCGGGGTTCGCGCCTCCCGGTACTCAACTTTCCCCAGTCACAGGAGTAGCAATCTCAAGGCCAGTTCAACGCTAAATTTTTTGACCAAAAAGCTTGACAGCCGATAGAATCCGTGCTGTTACAATTTGTCATTGCTTCCAGCTTCTCCATCAGTTCCTTCGCACCGCAAGATTAGTTTCAATATAATCGCGGGAATCCCCGCCCTCAATTGACGCGATTTCCGCAGCCCAAGGGCTAAGGATGAGCGTCAATAGGGCGGGGAGGGATAGCGGCTAAAAATGGGGGTTTGATGCCCGCAGTTTTAGCAATCTCATGGTACACTAGCTCCATAATCTTCACTTATTGAAAATGTCTCAAGTCCTGACGGTTAGTTGTAAACTCGAAGTGTTGCAACATCAGGTTGAAAAACTTGATGCGGTGCTTCGTGCTTTTGCGAACTGCTGTGAGTACGTGAACAAAAACACTGACCGAAAGCTGACCAATCAGATAGCCGTGCAATCCTTAATTTACAAGGAAGCACGGGAATACTCTGGTCTATCGGCTCAGATGACTATCCATGCCATTCGTAGGGTTTGCGCCAATCGCAAGACTGCCAAACAAAAAGATAGACCTGTGAAAGGGTTTGCAGCTACCAGTGCCACTTATGACGCTCGGACTTTCACTTTTAGGGAGAAAGACTGGACAGCTAGTTTGACGATGCTCAAGCAAAGAGAGAAATTCCCTTTGCACATTGGCAACTATCAGCGTCATTTGTTAACAGGAAGAAATCCTAAGTCGGCAGTGTTGGTAAAGCGCAAAGATAACACTTATTACCTGCAAATTCAGCTTGAATCTGAGCCACCAAACCCTGAGAAAACTGATAGGGTTTTGGGTGTTGATTTGGGCAGAACCGATATAGCCGTTACCTCTGAATCCGAGAAGTTTAGTGGAACGGCGATAACCGAAATTCGTGACAGATATAGCCGTGTCAGGGCTTCGTTGCAGAAAAAAGCGTCCAAAGGCACAAGAAGTAGTCGGCGTAGATGTCGGCAGCTTCTGCAACGGTTGAGTGGACGAGAACGAAGATTTCAGGCACAGGTTAACCATACCGTTAGCTACCGACTCATTCAGCACGCCAAAAAACAAGCGCAAACTATTGCGTTGGAGGATTTGACGGGTATCAGAGAACGAACCAACCAACAGCCACGTTCTAAAACAGAGAGACGCAGAAGCAACAGTTGGGCGTTTTTTCAGCTTCGCCAATTCCTTTGTTATAAGGCAGTAAAGTTTGGCGTAAATCTGGTATTTGTTGACCCAAGGTACACATCCCAAACCTGCCACAAATGCCTGCATATTCACCGCTCGTAAAAACCTGGACAAAGCTACCCAAAAGTAGTCAATGTTAGACATCTACGTTAGTAATTTTGGCTCTCCAGAACTTATGGTGATAATTTTATCTAATGCAAGAAACAAGCTAATACGCGATTTCTAAAATTATCAAAATTAGAAAAGCCATACCCT
>NZ_JAEQCT010000013.1:0-1713 GCF_020738205.1 Microcoleus sp. PH2017_24_DOB_U_A | reverse complement strand
TTGATACTCCCCAGCCCGCTCCGGGACGGGGATTCTTGAAGAGTCCAAATGCGAACTTTCAAAGGCGAAATCAAAGCGCCTCTACTGACTCCTTCAAGACAAAGCCCTAAAGTTGCCGCTACTTTTCGCAAAATATTCGCAGCACCGTTGCAGTCTGCATTGATTTTGCTTCCATCTTTTGAACGATACAAGCCGCGACTGACACGTTTTCCAGATTCTTTCCACCCTTCAGGTTTTTCACCGAACTTAGGTAGTTCATCCTCATCCAAAAAACTCGCCTTACTCGTATAGCTTTCTTCAGTTTCAACAAATTGAATGCCATGTTGCTCGCAAAGTTGAGAAATTCTATCCTTTAATCGGGCTGTTGGAATTTGCACAAAACTTTGGTTTGTTTTACTTCCAAGATTGATTTCTTGACGCATTCCTTTGTTCCAGCCAAATACAACAGTGCCTATTTGGTTTTGCAGGCAATGATTCAATACTAATTTAGCTGCTTTATTGACGGCATCTCTAACTTGCCTATTCCGTTTCTCCGTAATCCTCCCTAATCGTTTAGACCAAAAGCCTTGAGGCTTGTTCTCTTTGATTGTTGCAACTCGTTTGTTATACCACTGATTTAATGATTTTAGGTGCAATCCATCTATAATCAAACTTGTTCCCACATTGGAAACACAGGTCAACCAATTATTTAATCCTGGGTCAATACCTAGAACTTTACTGGCATCTAATTCAACTGTTATTGGCTGAATTTTATAGACAAATTCAGCATAAAATTGCCCATTCCTCGGTAAGATGCGAATTTCTCGGATTTGGTCGTAATCTAAGTTTGACGGCATTGGTAGATAGAATTCACTAACTCCAAACCATGTTTTAACCTTACCTCCCAATGGAAACCTTAGTTGCCCGCTTTTCAACTTTACATCTGCCTTGGGAAACGTCGCCAGCTTGAGGCTATTTTTGCGGTATCCCGGCAGTTTAGGGTGTTGCGTGACTGTACCATTTTTGACACCCTTAAGTAGTCCAATATACGACTGGAATGACTCTGCCACAGTTGTTAAAGTCTGTTGAGCTACGTGAGAGTACAAGGCTTTGAAGTGGAGATTGCCTTTTAACAGCCTGTGCAAAGTGGCTTTACTTGGAAATTTTCCAGTTTTGAAATACAATTGCCGAGAGTAGTAAAGTCCACAATTAGCTAACTTGTTTGACTCTTCACAAACAAATTCTAAGATGCTTTTTAAAGTTCGATCTGCGCTAATTAAATTTTGTTGGCAACCATAACTAGACATTTTTTTGATTCTCAATATACTGCTTGACTACCGAAATAGGTGCACCGCCAACGGTTGAAATAAAGTAGCTATTAGTCCACAACGTTGGCAATCGACTTTTTAGCCAAGGAAATTCTTGGCGGAGATATCGAGATGAGCGCCCTTTCATATACCGAATGAGTTTAGCAATCCCAAATTGAGGATCGCATTCGACTAAAAGGTGAACATGATCTGGCATCACTTCCATTTCAATTAATTCGCTCTTAAACTCAGTTGCAACCTCTAATAATATTTCCTTCAGACGGATATCGACGCCTTCAACTAGAACCTTGCGACGATACTTGGGACACCACACAATATGATATTTGCAAGAGTAGACAATGTTCTTGTTTGACTTGTATTTAATACTCATACTATAGTTATACAGCTTGATGCTGTATATGGTGCT
>NZ_JAEQCT010000042.1:0-65368 GCF_020738205.1 Microcoleus sp. PH2017_24_DOB_U_A | reverse complement strand
AATCTTGACTCCAGGCAAGTCTAATAGATAGTCTAAATAAAAGTCCATGACAGTAAATGTATTGTTTGTTACATTATACACCATAAAGTCAGGAGAGCCCTTTTGATCGGGCTTAATCAATACCTGCTGACATCCAAACACGCCAGTCACCTTGTTGATGTAATGTGTTGATTATACACTACCTGTCGATGGAGTCAATAGTCTTATGGCGAGTTTGTCAAAAAAAGATTTAGAGTATCGGCACGAGAGCAAGGCCGTCTCGCTGATCAATATGCACTTTGTTTTTATTCCCAAACGCCGTAAAGCCGTTCTGGTCGGCAAAATTGCAGAACGGCTGCAAGAAATTATTTTTGAGGTAGTCACGGAAAACAGGTGGAAAATTATTGCTTTGGAGATTATGCCGGATCACGTCCATTTATTGCTTAATATTAAGCCGACAGACTCCGCCAGTTTCGTCATGCAAAGAGTTAAGGGTAGGGCATCCAGTTACTTGAGGAAAGAGTTTCCCGAATTACTGAAATTACCTACATTGTGGACTCCTAGTTATTTTGTTGGCAGTGTTGGAAACGTTTCTACTGAAACTGTCAGGAAATATATCGAAGAACAAAGAAACAAATAATATAGAATGCTGGCAGCCTTAAGGCTGCAACTGCGTTTCATCCCCGGCTTAAAAGACCGGGGTTCTCACGCGACGCGCTATAGCAGGGGGAGAGTAGGAGAGGGAGAGGGGGAGAGCGGGAGAGTGGGAGAGTGGGAGAATTACCAAATAACGAATAACGAATAACCAATAACCAATAACTAATAACTAATGACTTAAAACAATCGATGCCAAGTCAATTCTTTTGTCGCTGCATTGAAATTCCAGCGCAACAATTGAGTTGCCGGTTTGCCGATAATTCCCGAAAGTCCGATCGCCTTTCTGGGAGATTCAGTTGCCAGGGCGATCGCACTTTCTACCTCGCAAATCCCCCAGCTTACCAAATTCTGCACTCCCGCCAACAGCGGCAGAGTTGTACCTGCCAAAGTAGCAGATTCCAGCGGCGAATGGTAATCCAATCTTACCCACGCCGTACCTTTTCTGACTTCCATTTGTCGGGAATCCCAAGGATAAACACCGTCAGGCAAACCCAAAGGAGCCAAAGCATCGCTTACCAAAAAAACGCCTGTGTCGTATCTGCCAGCACGCAGCAAAAAATCAATCATTGTCGGAGAAACGTGCTTGCCGTCAGCAATTAAACCGCATTTTACGCCCGGATAAACGATCGCCGCTCCTAACAAACCCGGTTCTCGATGATGCAAACTCGGCATCGCATTAAAAGCGTGAGTTACCATTGAAGCTCCCTGGGCAAATGCTTGCTGTGCTTGCTCTGCCGTCGCTTGGGAGTGTCCCAGACTGACGGCAATTCCCAAACTTTGCAAATAGGGAATGACTTCACCAGTGCTGTCTAACTCCGGCGCTAAAGTAATTATTTTGACAATATCCGCACAATCTCCTAGAACTAACTTGACATTTTCTATTGTTAGCGGTAGTAAAAACTCAACTGGGTGAGCTCCTCGCTTCTGGGGGTTGAGAAAAGGGCCTTCGAGGTGAACGCCGATTATTTCGGCACTTTGGGATTTATTGGTGGCAGGAGCAGCGGTTTTTGCAGTCCGCATATAATCAGCTATCGTCGAGAGCGATCGCCTAAACTTATCCAGAGAAGTTGTCACCAAAGTCGGCAAAAAAGCATCAACTCCCTGATACCATAAAAATTGACAAATTTTAGGTAAAACTTTAACATCCTTGCTTTCTAAATCTGGGAAAGCTAAACCGAGTGCTCCGTTAATCTGCAAGTCAACACCGCCCAGAGAAACCCAATCACCCGCAGCGTCGATCACTTGCAAATTGGGAGGAGCAATTCGTTTAAATACTTTGTCCATCGAACAAACTTCTTGAATGATGCCCGTGTTGTCAACAGCAAGCATCTGCAAATCCTTGCAACCGGGCAGGCGAGCATTGAGAATATCTGTAGGGGCGGCAGTTGGGGTTGTGGCTTCAGTCATCCGATTTTAGATTTTAGATTTTAGATTTTAGATTTTAGATTTGCTCGCCTCGATAAATCTGCGGGCTCTTGATGAGGATGTGGAGATTTTTGCTTTCTGCACTCTTGGCTTGTCACCAAATTGCTTTCGAGCATCAGTTTGGCTACAAAATATCTAAATTTTAGAACTCTTGCTCTCGTCAAATTTACCCCCCGCAAGTCCCCCCTTATTAAGGGGGGAAACAAGAATAATCTTACCCCCTCCCCGAACTCGCGGGGAGGGTTGGGGTGGGGTGCGTTGTATTTTTGCAAGAGATCTTTTAGTTAACGCCATAACTTAAAATTACCATTAATCTGAAATCTCACATCTGAAAATTGCATGAGTCAACCGACAGTTGGAATTATCATGGGCAGCGATTCGGATTTGCCTACCATGTCTGAAGCGATCGCAGTTTGCGAAGAATTCCACGTACCTTGCTCCGTAGCAATTGTCTCCGCCCACCGTACCCCGGATCGGATGGTGGAATATGCTCAAACCGCGCACCAACGAGGTTTGAAAGTAATTATCGCAGGTGCTGGGGGAGCGGCGCACCTTCCGGGTATGGTAGCATCTTTAACACCATTGCCGGTAATTGGTGTACCAGTAGCGAGCCGCCACCTCCAAGGCCTAGATTCGCTGTACTCGATCGTCCAAATGCCAGCCGGTATACCCGTAGCAACAGTGGCGATCGGCAATGCTAAAAATGCTGGCTTGCTGGCAATTCAAATATTAGCAGTTTCCCAGCCTCAATTGCTGGAGCGAATCCTGGATTACCGGAAAACTTTGTCCGAATCTGTAATGAAAAAACAAACTCAGCTAGAAGAGCTAGGCTATCAAAAATATCTCACTATGAACAAATAATCTCTAAGTGTTGTAGTACAATTGTGGGAAATTTTCGGGGTCTAGCTGAGCTGATAAGTTGTAAAAGCGTAAAAATGATGAAAATGAGTGTCGGAAAGAAAAAATCGAAACAAGTCAGGCGGGAGTCTTTGAATTTGCCAGCCCCTAACTTTTTGACAAAAGTCAGCAGGTTCAAGAAATTACAAAGGACGATCGCCCGCCTCAGTCCGAGTTGGCAAGCCTGTATACCAATAGCAGCAGTCATCTTCTTGATTTGGGGATATGCCGCAGTAGCCCAAACCCCTCCTGCTGCGCCAACCACCGAAGAGCAATTGGCCAGCCTCAAGGTAGGCATGGATACCATGTGGGTGATGGTGGCTGGGATGCTAGTGTTCTTTATGAACGCGGGTTTTGGGATGTTGGAAACAGGTTTCTGCCGCCAGAAAAATGCAGTTAACGTACTGTCAAAAAACCTGATTGTGTTTGCGCTTGCGACGATCGCATATTGGGCGATCGGCTTTGCGTTAATGTTCAGCAACGGTAACGGTTTTATCGGCAGCAGCGGCGGATATTTCCTGTTGAACGTGGCTGACAACAGCCCCGCTATGGGAGATGCTTATCAAGGCATTTTCAAATCCTTAAACTGGACGGGAGTCCCCCTGAATGCTAAATTCTTTTTCCAATTAGTTTTTGCGGGAACTGCTGCTACGATCGTTTCTGGGGCAGTTGCAGAGCGCATTAAATTCCTTGAATTTTTAATTTTCTGCTTGCTGTTAGTCGGAATTGCTTACCCGATTACCGGACACTGGATTTGGGGCGGCGGCTGGCTGCAAACAGCAGGTTTCTACGATTTTGCAGGTTCCGCAGTGGTTCACTCCGTAGGCGGTTGGGCTGCTTTGATGGGAGCGGCATTTCTCGGGCCGCGGATCGGCAAGTACCGCGACGGCGACACTGTGGCGATGCCGGGACACAATATGAGCATTGCCACCCTCGGCTGTTTGATTCTGTGGTTCGGTTGGTTCGGGTTCAATCCCGGTTCGACAATGGCTGTCGATCCAAATGCGATCGCCCACATTGCGCTCACCACCAACACCGCCGGTGCTTTCGGGGGAGTTGCTGCCACAATTACAGCTTGGCTTTACCTCGGAAAACCAGACTTGTCGATGATTATCAACGGCATCCTCGCCGGCTTAGTCGGGGTGACAGCGAGCTGCGCTTGGGTTAACATACCCAACTCTGCCATTATCGGCACGATCGCCGGCATCATGGTAGTTTTTGCAGTAACATTCTTCGACAACTTAAAAATTGACGACCCTGTAGGAGCAACTTCCGTTCACTTAGTCTGTGGCATCTGGGGAACTCTGGCAGTTGGCTTATTTGCTGACGGGCCCACAACGGGAATTTATACCGCTGGGCCGAAAGCGGGATTGTTTGTAGGCGGAGGTTTCGATCAACTAATACCGCAGTTGATCGGTATTATCTCTGTAGGCGGAATGACCGTGCTGCTGAGTACGATTTTTTGGTTGGCACTCAAAGCTTTGTTGGGTATCCGCGTTTCTGCTGTTGAGGAAGCTGAAGGTTTGGATATCGGCGAACATGGGATGGAAGCTTACACCGGGTTTGTGAAGGAAACTAGCTCTGGCAACAGAACAGAAAGCAGCTACGGCGGTTATTCTGGGGGGGGTGCGGACAGAACTACCAAACTTTAGAGCAAAACTCTCAAGCGTGGGACGATCGACTTTCTTCAGCTTTCTGGCCCTAGATGAGCGATTTGTACGTCCATCTAGGGCTTAATTGTGAAAAACCACAATCTGAAATCCCCCGCCCGCAGATACAGTCGCAGACGCACTCTTGAGTCTTTTAAACCAGGTCGATCGTTCTGGCATTCCTTGCTAAAATCTCGCAATTACGTTAACAAACTGGGTTTTTGCGTGCGGCTCAGCTTTAAAAAAAGCTACTTTAGAAAAGCTCTAAATCCTGATACAGTAAGTCATTCGGAATTCCTAAATCTAAAATCTAAAATCTAAAATCGCCTGATTTCTGCGCCAGAAAGCTTGGCAGTCAGATTTTTTATGGTAAAGTAGTGCCAAAAAGCAAAGTTCTGCATCGCCGTCACGCCCAACACAGCACACTGCTTGATTCTTACAAGAATTGAGGCGAAAATTGAACGGTAAAATTTGATGCAGCAATCAGTGCCAATTATTTCAGTATGGTGCCTGCAAATCGCTTGAGTTTATGGAGAAGTTTGGAGTAGTTAGCAGAAGTAGAACTCATAAATCCCTCTTGGGGATGGAAGTTAGCCGATCGAAAACTGTTCCGGTTTGGGCTTTGCTATCTCTGCTTACCAACGCGGTACTAATTGTCACAGTCGCTCAACTAATCGGTAGGGGAAACAACTTAACAGAAAGTTCCCCTGCTAGTGCTGCACTAACGCCGGAAAGCACTGAAGAACTAATTCGCTCTTCGACGACGGCGACAAACTCTACAAAAGTAGTGGCAGACTTGCCCCTTGCAGGGCCTCGACACAAATGGTCTTACCAGCAGTGGGTGACGCAGTTGGGCCGGGAAGCTGAGGCTGCCGCGGCAAATCGTCCCCCAAAACTGAGTGTTTTGGCTGGAGATTCTTTGAGTATGTGGTTTCCGACGAAGCTGTTACCGCCCGATCGCATTTGGCTGAATCAAGGGATTTCCGGCGAGACTTCCGTAGGTTTGCTGAAGCGATTGCAGTTGTTCGATCGCACTCTGCCCGATACGGTGTTTGTGATGATCGGGATTAACGATTTATTGCGGGGGGCCAGCGACGAAGGGATTTTGAACAACCAGCGACAGATTATCCGCGATTTGCGGTGGGCGCACCCGAAAGCACAAGTGGTGGTGCAGTCGATTTTGCCCCACAGCGGGGAACAGTCTACCTGGGAAAATCGCGATCGACTATTAGCGATTCCCAACAGTCGGATTCGCGCAATCAATCGGCGACTGAAAGAAATTGCTAGTTCCGAAAATGTTTCCTATCTGGATTTGCAGCCGTTGTTTGCGGATGCTGACGGCAATTTACCAACCCAACTCAGTACAGACGGCTTACACCTTAACGAGCGAGGTTATCTGGTTTGGCGATCGGCCTTGCAAATGTTCAGTCAAATGCAGTTGAAAAATTAATCAGTTGACTGTTGTCAGTTGGCAGTTGTCAGTTGGCAGTTGTCAGTAGTTAGAAGGATGAAGTCATATTCTCCCCCATTCTCCCCCTTCCAACACGGCTTACTCCGAAGTCAGGGGTAATGTCAAGTACCTGCGGATAGATTAAGAAAATATAATAGTTGAGCTTTTAGTATACAATGATACAGAATAACAGTTTGTACAAATGGTGCAATCCAAAAGGCAGAGAGTATGGGATTGAGAGTTGACAAATTTAGATGAGTCCGACTATACGAAGTCGGGGCTTGAGGATTGGGGAATTATCTATTAAAGATTCGTTCCGCTAAAACAGGGACTTAAAACCAAATTAACTATTGCATCTAAAATCCTCACATCTAAAATCGGCTCGGTCTTCCCTGCGAATTGCTGAGTATTAAAAGGTAAAAATAACGTGCTCAAAAAAAGTTTCACGATCGGCATCCTCGCACTGTGGCTGTTAAGTTGGCCGCTGATGAACAATGCCTTAGCTCAAGATGCTGCTCCCCCTGCGGCGGCGGCTGCTGCGGTGGCGGCAAATCCGATCGACACCGGCGATACAGCCTGGATGTTAATCTCCTCAGCACTGGTGTTGCTGATGACACCCGGGCTAGCGTTTTTCTACGGAGGGCTGGTGCGATCGCGCAACGTCCTCAACACCATGATGATGAGCTTAGTCATGATGGGACTGATCGGCGTCACATGGACGCTGTGGGGTTACAGTTTGGCCTTTGACGTTTCCACTCCAGTTTCCGAAGGCTTTGGGAAAGGATTTGAAACCTTCATCGGCGGCTTCGACTGGATGTTCTTGAACAACGTCGCAGCCGACAAACCAGATCCGATCGGCTACGCACCGACAATACCCCACCAAGTATTCATGGTTTACCAGATGATGTTCGCCATCATCACCCCAGCTTTGATTTCCGGGGCGATCGTCGAACGGGTAACATTCAAAACCTACTTCTGGTTCGTGCTGCTGTGGTCTACATTCATCTACTCTCCTCTAGCCCACTGGGTTTGGGGTAGAGGCTGGCTGGGGGCGATGGGAGCATTAGACTTTGCAGGCGGCACAGTCGTGCACATCAGTTCCGGCGTATCTGCGGTTGTCGCAGCTTGGGTAATCGGGCCCCGCAAAGATCACTTGAACAAGCCCCACACCCCCCACAACGTACCCTACGTCTTGCTCGGAATAGGGCTCCTGTGGTTCGGCTGGTTTGGCTTCAACGGCGGTAGCGCTTTAGGATCGGGTTCCTTAGCAACAGTGGCTTTTGTCACCACAATGATTTCAACCGCAGCCGGCGGTTTAACTTGGACAATCATCGAATGGGTGCTCAGAGGCAAACCGACAGCAGTCGGAATTGCCAGTGGTTTCCTAGCAGGATTGGTGGGAATCACACCAGCGGCGGGATACGTACTGCCAGTGGGGGCCCTGTTAATCGGATCGATAACTTCCGTTTGCTGCTTCTTCGCCGTTAGCTTGCGAGCTAAGCTGGGATTTGACGACTCTTTGGACACCTTCCCGGTTCACGGCGTCGGCGGAACTGTAGGCGCGCTTCTGACAGGCGTGTTTGCGACTAAAGCCGTTAACGCAGCCGGAAATGACGGGCTGTTTGCCGGAAATCCGGGGCTAATTGTGACACAGTTTGTAGGCGTTGTAGCTACTTACGTGTTTGCGGCTGCCGGTACTTTTGTCATCCTAAAAATTCTCGCGCAGTTTATGGAACTGCGAGTCGCCTCATCTGCTGAAGACCAAGGTTTGGATATCGGCCAACACGGGGAAGAAGCTTACGGTGAGGATTTTGCCGGCGGTTTCAGTTCCTTTGAATCTGGTTCTCCTTTCGCGCCGAAAAAGGTGGGCTGATTTTCAGGGTAAGTTCGATCATCGCGTAGAGATGCAGTTATGTGCGTCTCTACGCTTTTTTTTGTTTTATTTTGAACGAACCCATGAAAGTCGCGCCTCTGTTCGTTACTGAATTAAATAATACCAGTTTCAAAAGAGAATGTAACTTTATACAAGCCACTAAGGAATGAGAATTAAATAACTTATAATTTGATGGTTTTTGTGGGATGGGCGGGGGAGCCCGTCTCTAAAGGACGGGCTCCCCCGCCCATCCCACTTTCGTTGTGTAAATTATTTAATTTGCGATCCTAACCCTTATGCAGTAGTTCATTCCAATCTAAAATCTAAAATCTAAAATCTAAAATCGTATAATCCCGATCGCACCCAGGCCTTCTAAAATCAAAGGTAATTAACCTAGATTTGAACTCAGTACCGCATGGATACTAAAGCTTTTAAACGATCGCTCCAACAGTCTGAAAACTACCACCGCAAGGGTTTCGGACACGAAGCTGAGGTAGCTGGCGTAATGGAGACAGCTTATCAAAGCAGCCTGATCCAGCAAATTCGCGACAACAATTACAGGCTGCAACGCGGCGCCGTCACCATCCGGCTGGCTGAGGCTTTTGGCTTTTGCTGGGGAGTGGAACGCGCTGTGGCTATTGCTTACGAGACTCGCCAGCACTTCCCCTCGGAACGGATTTGGATTACTAATGAGATTATTCACAATCCTTCTGTGAACCAGCATTTGCGCGATATGGAAGTTGGTTTTATTGCTGTGGAAAAGGGGCAGAAAGATTTTTCTGTGGTGGATAGTGGCGATGTGGTAATCTTACCTGCTTTTGGGGCGAGCGTGCAAGAAATGCAGTTGCTGAACGATAGGGGTTGCAAGATTGTTGATACTACTTGTCCTTGGGTTTCTAAGGTTTGGAATACTGTTGAAAAACACAAGAAAAGGGATTATACTTCGATTATTCACGGTCAGTACAAGCACGAAGAAACTGTGGCAACGAGTTCTTTTGCTGATAAGTATTTGATTGTGCTGAATTTGCAGGAAGCTGAATATGTCAGCAATTATATCTTGCACGGAGGCGATCGTGCTGAGTTTCTTGCTAAGTTTAGCAAGGCTTGTTCTGCTGGTTTTGACCCGGATGTGGATTTGGTAAGTGTCGGGATTGCTAACCAAACTACTATGCTCAAAACTGAGACTGAGAATATTGGCAAGTTGTTTGAAAAGACGATGATGCGGAAGTTTGGGCCATCCAATCTTAATGAGCATTTTCTGAGTTTTAATACTATCTGCGATGCGACTCAGGAACGGCAAGATGCTATGTTGAGTTTGGTTGAGGAAAAGTTGGATTTGATGTTGGTGATTGGGGGTTTTAATTCTTCTAATACTACTCACTTGCAGGAAATTGCGATCGACAAAACTCTTCCTTCTTATCACATTGATTCTGCGGAGCGCATTTTACCGGGAAATCGCATCGAACACAAGCCTTTGGGCGGGGATTTGGTCGTAACTGAAAATTGGCTGCCTGAAGGTAATATTGTCGTCGGCGTGACTTCGGGTGCTTCGACTCCTGATAAGGTTGTTGAGGATGCGATCGATCGCATTTTGGCGATGAAAGCCGCTGTTATTCCCTAATTCTCTGCTTCGCCACTGCACTCGGAATCATCTTTTTCGGCGTGCAGTGCGATCGTCTCCCTCGCAAACAGACTGTAGACTCCAATTGCTCTTCATTCCATCTCGATGCTGAAAATTATCTGTGTTAATCTGCGTTTATCTGCGGTTAGTTTCCCTAGCAATTTCTCCCCTGCGTCCCAAAGTTATTTTTTTCACAAATCATGAAAAAATCGCCTTTTTTTTCGGGTAAAAAGCTTGACGCGGGCTGCTTGACAAGGTATTATTTAATAATGGGAATAGTGAAAATTTTTAAATTGAAGTCACCACTTCCATTATCTAAAATATACCCCATAAATCAACCGAAATCAATAGGTAAAAACTCCTTTTTTTGCGCCGCGATTTGAAATAGTCAAAGCAGCAAAAGTGATGCCACAGAAAATGACTAATTAAGCTTAGCGAGAGAGCGAGAGATTGTATATTTGGCCTCTCTTACTTAAGGAGGATGCGAAGAGGAGCTAGTACCTAGGTAGCAAATAAATAGACAGAGTGGTACACTTGTGGACAAATCTACGGTATACCATTTTGTTTAAACCACATGAATTCGCAAAAAAGCTTGGATTGTCAGTAAAAAGACTCGCCGTCTCCTCAACATGAATTGCTAGAATACTTGAAATAATTCACTGTTTTTCCTGTCGATTATACGGTCTGCAAAATTACTCCAAGGAAATCAAATAAAACTAAAAAATGCTGTTGACAAACCCCTACAAGATGTGGCAAAATTAAACAAATAAATCGAGTGTTGAGGCCAAACAATGCTTCTGTCCATCAAGACAAAGTTAAAGCTAAACAAGAACCAGGCAACGGTTATGAGCAAACACGCTGGCATAGCGAGGTTTACTTATAATTGGGGACTAGCTACTTGGAATAGCCTTTATCAAGATGGATTAAAGCCCAATAAATACCTACTCAAGAAATTCTTCAACAATCATGTAAAACCTGAATTTACATGGATCAAAGAGACGGGAATCTGCCAGAAAATAACTCAATACGCCTTTGACAATCTTGGGGATTCGTTCTCTAAATTTTTCTCAAAAAAAGGTGGATTTCCCAGATTCAAAAAGAAGGGGCATCACGACTCTTTCACTATTGACGCGGGCGGTAAGCCTATCCCTGTGGGTGGTACGTCTATAAAGTTGCCGACAATCGGCTGGGTAAAAACCCACGAAGGACTACCTCACACAACTTGCAAGTCAATCACCATTTCACGCACTGCCGACAGTTGGTTTATCGCATTTGCTTACGAACAGAATCATGAACCCACAGTCAAAACTCATGAAATTGTAGGAGTTGATTTGGGAGTAAAAGAGTTGGCTACACTTTCAACTGGCGTAGTATTCCCGAACCCAAAGCACTACAAAGCGCATTTTATAAAGCTGAAGAGATTATCAAGAGTTCTTGCTAGAAAGGTGAAAGGTTCCAGCAATAGATACAAAGCCAAAATCCAACTGGCAAAACACCATGCAAAAATAGCAAACCTCAGAAAGAATACTCTACATCAAGTCACTACTTACTTATGCAAAAACCACGCAACGATAGTAGTAGAAGACTTGAATATTGGAGGGATGCTAAAGAATCACAAGCTAGCACAGGTAATAGCTGATTGCGGATTTCATGAATTTAAACGCCAGCTAGAATACAAAGCGAAAAAGTTTGGCTGTGAAATTGTCGTTGCTGACCGCTGGTTCCCGTCGAGCAAAACCTGTTCGAGTTGCGGGCATATTCAAGATATGCCACTCAAAGAAAGGGTTTATAACTGTGGAAGTTGCGGTCATTCGATGGACAGGGATTTAAACGCAGCCATCAATTTATCACGGTTGGCTAAACCGTGAAAGCTTACGGAGGGATAACCGCTCCCATGCTCCCGACGAAGTAAGAAGCAAATGTCTAGACTTGTCTAGTATTTGTGTAGCAGCGACACTAAACTAAAAACAAGATCGATCGCAAATTTGAGCCTTAAATTTATCTGCTTTGGCCGCCGTGTCTGCCCGAGCAAAAAATTCATCGCCCGGAGCGAGGTATAACAAAAAAAGCAGCACTCGCGCGCCGACTATTTCATGAACAAATCGCTGACTCGCCAAATCACCGCAGGCATCGGCATCGCCTTGGGACTGCTAATTTTTAATGCGGTAACTTCCTACCGCAATACTCTCAAGTTAGTGGAAAACGAGCGCTCGGTGAGCCACACTCACGGAGTTTTAAGTGAACTCGAAGCCACGCTTTCTACCTTAAAAGATGCTGAAACGGGGCAGCGCGGTTATTTGCTGACGGGAGAAGAACGGTATTTAGAACCTTATTACACTGCGATCGCCAACGTTAACACACAATTAGTCGGATTGCAGGAACTAACAGCCGACAACAATCGGCAGCAAGAGCGCCTTCGCGACTTGAAAAGTGCGATCGACTCTAAATTAGCCGAACTTCAAGAAACCATCAATCTGCGGCGCAAACAAAACTTAGCAGCAGCCCTGCGGGTGGTAAAAACCGATCGCGGACAGCAAATCATGGAGGGGATTCGGCAGCAGGTAGCCACCATGACTGCCGAGGAAAATGTGATATTGCAGCAGCGCGCCCAAGAATCTCAAGCCAGTGCTAATTTGACAATCATCACTTTTACCGTTGCTACTGTGGTAGATTGGCTGTTGCTGGTGTTAATTTTATATTTGGTAAAGCGCGATCGCATTTTGCGCGACAATGCCCAAATCAAACAAAATCAACTGCTAGAAGAGCTAGAACGCGATCGCAATTCCCTGCAATTAACCGAAGAACGTTTCCGCCGCGCCATTGTTAACGCCCCGCTGCCAATTATGCTGCACGCTGAAAACGGAGAAGTTTTGCAAATTAACTCCGCTTGGACAGAATTCTCAGGCTACAAATCCTCAGAAATTCCTACAATTGAAGATTGGACAGAAAAAGCTTACGGCAGCCGCAAATCGGTAGTGCCAGCAAATATCAATTGGCTGCACAAATTAAACTCGCGCCTTTCTGAAGGTGAATATATAATTACCACAGCCAGCGGTGAAAAACGAATTTGGGACTTTTATTCGGCACCTTTAGGCAAGCTTTCCGACGGCAGAAGTTTAGTAATTAGTACCGCCATTGACATCACTGCACGCAAACAAGCAGAAGCGGAAATTCGGATGCTCAACGCTACGTTAGAACAGCGAGTCGAACTCCGCACCAATGAACTGCAAGGAGCTAACGAAGAATTAGAAGCTTTCACCTATACCGTCGCCCACGATTTGCGCGCGCCCTTGCGGGGAATGCAGGGATTGGCTGAAGCTTTGTTAGAAGATTACGGCGAAATCCTTGACGAACTCGGTCAAGAATATGCCCAGCAAATTGTAAATTCTGGGCAACAATTAGAAGATTTGATCCAAGATTTGCTAGCATACAGCCACCTGAGCCGCACTGATTTATCGCTGCAAGTTGTAGAGTTAGAATCTGCTGTCGCTGAGGCAATTGCTATGGTACAAGCCGATGCTAAGTCCAACGGTGCTCGCATCAGCGTGCGATCGCCCTTATTGCCGGTAATTGCCCATCGCGTTACCTTAGTTCAAGTCATCACAAATTTGCTCGCCAATGCTCTAAAATTTGTGGCAGGCGCATCGCCGCAAGTGCAAATATGGGCTGAGGAAATTCAACTGCCTCCAGAGGGAGAGACAGACAGACAGACTGCGGGAGAATGGAAAAGGGGGAAAGTGGGAAAGTGGGAGCATTCGCAGTTATTGATTAGCACCGGCCAATTGCCTGTTAGCGAAGCCAACGAAGGCGATCGCATCATCCGTCTTTGGGTAGCAGACAACGGCATCGGTATTGCTCCAGAACATCAAAAACGGATTTTTCGCGTTTTTGAACGGCTTCACGGTATCGAGTCATACCCCGGAACTGGTATAGGATTAGCTATTGTACAAAAAGCAGTCGATCGCATGGGCGGTCAAGTTGGGGTGGAATCGCAATTAGGACACGGCAGTCGATTTTGGATAGAGCTGAGGAAAGGATGAGGCAAAGGCAGACGATTTTGCTGGTGGAAGATAGCCCCGTTGATATTCTGTTGATGCAGCGGGCGTTTCGCAATCAGATTTTTACTAATACTTCGCTGCAAATTGTCCGAGATGGAGATGCAGCGGTTTTTTATTTAAATGGTGATGGAGAATACAGCGATCGCGAGCGCTATCCTTTACCTGCGATAATTTTACTAGATTTGAAGTTGCCCAGGCGATCGGGTCACGAGGTTCTGAGTTGGCTCAAACAGCAGCCGCAACTCAAACGTTTACCTGTGATTGTTCTTACATCTTCGAGGCAAACATTAGATGTCAATCAAGCTTACGATCTAGGCGTTAATTCTTATTTGGTTAAACCTGTCGGGTTTGCTTCTTTATCGGACATGATGCAGAGTTTTGGCGAGTATTGGCTCAACCAGACCGAACTGCCGGAACCTATAGAATTTTCTGGTTTATAGTAGCGTTATCCCAATTTTTAGGGTTTATTTCCTCGTTGTCAGACTTTTCCTCGTAATGAGAGATTTGAGATACTTCGACTTGGCTGTACAAGTTTGAGATTTACTTGTAGCGCCGTGAATCTGGGAGTTTGAACTTTGGTCTAAGATTTTGTAATCTCCACTTCTGCTGTCGTGGGCTTGTATCCATTTTTGGGTGGTCATCAGTCATTCCCAATTCTTTAATCTCAAATATAATCAAATCAAAACTGGTAGAAGTTGGTCTTGAGGTGGCGAGTCCTGTATCATCTGTTCCTGTGCGATGAATCCAAGATTGACGGGAGGCTAATCAACCTCGAAAATCGTAAGGCTGGGATTTTTACCAGAAAGAATTGGTTGAAAGCCCGCCCGCCTTTGACGGAGAAATTAAAATTAGACTATTCATTACTCCAATCCTCGGACTTAAGGGTAGAGGTTGCCCTCAAAAGTCAACTGTCAAGTGTCAAGTGTCAACTGTTGAAGCAAGGCATTGACTAATATAATACCCACAAGGTTCGAGAGAAGAAATTAGGTTATGTATCTGTTAGCAAATACTGGGAAAAAACTACCGACAGCATAATCTGTGAGATATAATAAAATACAAGCAAATACAATTAAAAAAATCCGAGGATAGTTAATTAGCACTAAATATTGAAACAACGGAACTCCTCAATAACATATTTTTAGATTCAAGAATGTTTGTGCCAATACAAAAAGCCCAAAAACCATGCTGTCTATTCTGTTGATCGACGACAACCCGAACGATCGCCTGATGATCGAGCGAGAACTGAGAAAAACTTTGCCCGATTTAGAAGTTAAGTCGGCGATAGATGCCCCAAGTCTCGAACAAATCCTGGTCGTCGGGGGTTTTGACATGGTGATTACCGATTACCAAGTGCGCTGGAGCGACGGATTAACTATTCTCAAACAAGTTCAAAGCCAGTACCCAAATTGTCCGGTAATTATGTGTACCGACAGCGGCAGCGAACAAGTGGCAGTCGAAGCGATGAAAGCGGGTTTGAGCGATTATGTGTTCAAAGGGCGACACTTCAATCGGCTGGCGTCTGCCGTGCGCGAAAGTTTGGAAAAACAGCAGTTGCGCGAGAATTACGCAAAAACTTCGGCGCAGTTGGCAATTTCTGAGGAAAGGCTGAGGGTAGCTATCTGCGCCTCGCAAATGGGAACTTGGGATTGGAATATATTAACTGGCGAGGTGGTTTGGTCGGAGGGACACGAACTGTTATTCGGGTTGGAAAAAGGCAGTTTTTTGGGAACTTATGAAGCATTTTTTGCCTTTATTCACCCGGACGATCGCGATTCTATTGCTCGCGCGATCGCCTTTTCTTTAGATAACAAGATAGAATACCAGCACGAATTTAGAGTGATTTGGCCCGATGGCAGCTTGCACTGGATCGCGGCTAGGGGCAAGTTTTTTGATGATGGTACTGGTAAATCGGTGCGATCGATCGGCGTGGTTTGGGATATTACCGATCGCAAGTTATCCGAAGCCAGAATACAGGAAAACGAGGAAAATTTGCGCTTTGCCCTAGAAGCAGCTAACACGGTTGCTTTTTCTTGGGATGTTGTTTCCGCTGAAATCCGCCGTTTTTCCAATGCCCAAACAGAGATAGGTTTGCACCCGGACAGCGCAGTTGGTACTTTTGAGGAAAAAAAGAATGCGGTGCATCGAGATGACCGCGACAGCTTTTTGGCAGATTTGGATGCGGCACTCAGCGGCTCGGGATTTTACGACTCGGAACACCGCCAAGAGCGCCCCGACGGTTCGGTGATTTGGCTTCACGACAAAGGGCGGGTGGTTTTTGACGCATCCGGTAAACCAGTGCGACTGTTCGGCGTAGCGATCGACATTACCGCTCGCAAACAGTTAGAATACGATCGCTCCCAGGCTTTGGCGCGCGAGCGATCGTATCTGCACCGCCTGCAAAAGTTAACCTCCGCCTCAGTTGCGCTCCACTCCATGCTTTCGGTAGCAGACATCGTTCAGTTAGCAGCAGATAGCGCCCGCCAAATTCTGGAAGTCCACCAAGCAGCCGTCAACCTCAGCCCTTCCGCCCACTGGGATGTTGGAATTAGCAAGTTTTCCCTATCCGAAAAATACGCCCAGTGGCAAGATTACTGCGAAGAGCCAGACGGTACGGGCATTTATCAGGAAGTTTGCCGGCACCAACAGGCGATGCGGATGACTCAAAGCGAGTTAGAGGCTCACCAGGCGTGGCGGAAGTTCGGCAAGGCTGCCGACAAGCACCCGCCGATGCGGGGCTGGCTGGCGGTACCGCTGACGGCTCGCGATGGCAGAAATATGGGATTGATTCAGTTGTCGGACAAGTATGAGGGGGAGTTTGGGGAAGATGACGAAAGTATTTTAATGCAGTTGGCTCAGGCAGTTTCGGCGAGCATCGAAAACGCGCGGCTTTATGAGGAATCTCAGCAGGCAAATCGCATGAAAGATGAGTTTTTAGCAACTCTTTCTCACGAGTTGCGATCGCCCTTAAACGCGATTTTGGGCTGGGCGCAATTGCTACGAAATCGCAGTTTCAGTCCGGCAGCTACCGCACGGGCGTTGGAAACGATCGAGCGCAATGCTAAATTGCAAACTCAATTGATTGAGGATTTGCTGGATATTTCGAGAATTATTCGCGGCAAATTGACTTTAAATCCTTGTCCAGTAAATTTGATTTCGATGGTGGAAGGAGCGGTAAATACGGTGCGGTTGGCGGCCGATGCTAAGTCGATCGACGTGGAGTTGGCAATTCTAGATTTGGGCTTGGATACTGCTGAATTTTGCCCGCTCAAAGAGGTTTATGGCGATCGCGAATCTCCGTTAAATCCGAGATTTTTGGTATCGGGAGACCCCGGCCGCTTGCAGCAGATAATTTGGAATTTGTTGACGAATGCGATTAAGTTTACGCCGCGTGGCGGGCGAGTAGAAATCCGGTTGCAGCGATTTGATTCGGAGGTTGAGCTAACTGTTACCGACACCGGAATTGGGATTGCTGCGAATTTTTTGCCTTACGTGTTTGAGTCTTTCCGGCAAGCGGATGCTACGATTACTCGCAATTATAGCGGTTTGGGGCTGGGTCTGGCGATCGTCCGGCAGTTGGTGGAACTCCACGGCGGCAGGGTTTGGGCCCAGAGTCCGGGACTGGATATGGGTTCGACTTTTACTTTCCGCCTCCCTTCGATTCCGGTAAATTCGATCGCCCCTGAGGAAGCGTCGGTGTTGGCTGGCGGTGGTAATTTACAGGGAGTCAAGGTTTTGGTGGTTGATGACGAGGTGGATTCGCGGGAATTTATGATGTTTGTCTTGAGCGATTCCGGGGCGGCTGTCAGGGCTGCATCCTGTGCTGCTGAGGCGTTTGAGGTGGCTTCGGAGTTTGTGCCGGATGTTTTGGTCAGCGATATCGGAATGCCTGAGGAAGACGGCTATTCGCTGCTGTTAAGGCTGCGTTCTCTGGCAACCCAAAGCGGCAGGAAGTTTCGGGCGATCGCCCTGACGGCCTATGCTAGAGATGAAGACCGCGATCGGGCTTTGAAAGCTAGTTACGATCGGCATCTGACTAAACCCGTACAGCCCGATGTCTTGGTGGAGGCTGTAGTCAGTTTGAGGCGTGCCGGCGCTAACAATTTAAAATAGTAATTGGTAATTGGTAATTGGTAATTGGTAATTGGTAATTGGTAATTGGTAATTGGTAATTGGTAATTGGTAATTGGTAATTGGGAATTGGTAATTGGTAATTGGTAATTGGTAATTGCGAATTATGCGCCACTTTGAAACAGGTTTCTCCATTATGTGTAATATCAAATCCGCTCTTCATCGGAATTATTCATCTCTCTTATAGCGGTTCTTAAAAAAGTGAGGTATGCCTGCGTGCCCTATGCCCTATGCCCGATACCACCGCACTGTTGCTGAGACTCGGCTATATAAGACCTTTATTAGCTTGTGTTAATATGCTAAGATATCCAAAAACTACGGTAATTTGGTGGACAAACTTCAGACAGACATAGAGGCAATTTGCTCTCAGATTGAGGCTTTGCGCCGCGAACGCCAACAGCTTAGCACTGGCGCGATCGCCCCAGCGGGGGATTCGCCCCAAGCCATCGCTGATGCTTACCGCCGTCACGCGAGGGAAACAGCACAAGTGTCGGCAGAAGTCAAGGGAATAGATGATGCGATCGCAGCTCTGTCTGCTCAACTGAATCAGAAACAGCAGCTATCGGTAAACTTGCAAAGAATCAGTCCGATGGAGCAGCAAGTTGAAGAGGGAAGAGAGCTCGCTCGCGGACACGCGGAACGGATTAACGAACTGGCGGCCCAATTGTCGGGAGAAGTGAAGGAACTTAAAGCCATTGCCGACCAAATTAGTCCCAGCTACTGGCAGGTTTATTACAAGCCTTTTATTACGGGTTTTAAGAGTATTTCTGTACCCTACGTGCGATCGGACGGGGATGTTTGGACTATTGTCAATCGAGTAGTTTAGAGAGGCTGCGGGATCAGAAATTGGAACCACTCAAGACATTTTTTCTGTCCCTCTTCCTCTACTTCAACCGCGCAGCAGTTGCTTAATCGTGCCCACCAATTCCTGAGGGTGAAACGGCTTGGCGATGTAAGCGTCGGCTCCTTGTTTCATTCCCCAATAGCGATCGAACTCTTCGCTTTTGCTCGAACACATTACCACGGGCAAATTCTGAGTTTTGGGGTCGCTCTTGAGCCGGCGACAGACTTCATAGCCATTCATCCGGGGCATCACGATATCCAGAACGACTAAATCCGGGCGGTTGGCTTTGATTTGCTCTAGAGCTTCTACGCCATCACTAGCTACCGTGACATTGAGTCCTCTACCTTTGAGCAAGTCGGCGATCATCTCCCGCAGAGTGACGCTATCATCAACAACCATAACTGTACTCATAGAATAATCCCTACCAAGTTTCTGGGTTGAAACGTTCACATTAACGTTTGCATTAACGTTCACCTTCAAAGGTGTCTTTTCCTGATTGAGATTGCGCTCTGCTAGATGTAGTTTACCCACTTTTGCTGATTTCCCAATCATTTTTTAAAGAATTACTGCGAACCAAATATCCGCGTAATCTCGGTTGACACACGAGGCTATGTCCGTTAGTCTATCATTTTCTTTCTCAAATGGTACGTTTGTCAAAAAATGATTGTGCAGGTTGGTTGTGCATTTCGGGTAGAGGAGGGCGGCACGGCGCCGCTTGGAGCGAAATTTGTCTAATTTTGATTTTTTGTACCTAAAGCCGATAGTTTTTGGTCGTAGAGGGTGTCTAAACCGACCGAGCGCTGCCGGTAGCTGTTAGGATCGTTTTTGCAGCCGTTAGCCACGATTCCCAAAACCGAAGCTCCAGAAATTTTTAATTCTTCTAAAACTTTGCGAACTTGCGCTCGGTCTGTTTTGGCAATTTGCACGACCATAATCGTAGCGTCGGTGTGAGCTGCTATCAAGTGGGCGTCTGCCAAGCCGGCTAGCGGTGGGGTGTCATAAATCACTAAGTCAAAAAATGCTTGAAACTGCTCCATCAGATACTGCATTTTTTTGGAAGAAAGCAGCTTGATCGGATCGGGCGGAATTTGTCCTGCGGTAAGTACGAACAAATTGTCTTGATTCAAAGCTCGCTGAATCGCATCGTTGAGGCTGAGATCTGTAGAAATGGCATCGGCGAGCCCGCGCACGTTTGGCAGTCCTAGCTTAGTATGCAGTTGCGGGCAGCGCAAATCTGCATCTACTAACAATACTCGCTGTCCGACTGCTGCTGCGATCGCGGCCAGGTGCAAAGCTACTGTAGATTTGCCGTCTCCAGCCACGGCCGAGCTCACTAAAAGCGATCGAATTGCCGTACCTGCACTGAGCAAGTGAATATTGGTGTAGAGCGATCGAAATGCTTCTAAAAATTGATAGTCCAACTCCCTAAAAATACTTTGACCCCCGATGAGCGTCGGAGGAGTAGGTTCAGTGTCGAGGGATTCGAGAACTTGCACTTGCGACTTCGACGACGAGCGAGCCGAAGTTAGTTTCCTCGGCCTCGCTGGCTGTCTGCGCCTGACTTTTTTGCTAAACGGAATCACCCCGATCACCGGCAATTTTGTGGCGATTCTCAGTGCTTCTGGAGTGTGGAAAACAGTATTTAGCACCTCTACGAGCAAGCCGACTGCTATGCCCAGCAGACTGCTTAAAATTAGTGCCAACGCTAACTGTCTTTTGGTTTGTTTGATTGTAGCTGGGATCGGCCTATTGAATTTGTCTAGCGGAATTTCCGGAGGATTGATCAGCACCCAAGGTATTTGCTGTTGAGCTGCATCAATCCGCAAGGCTTCCCGTTTTGCCAAAAAGTCCGACAAACTCTTAGTAACAACTTGTTGTTCCCGCACTAAATTGTCGTATTGTCTCGTTGTTACTGAAAAATTTCTAATTTTTTGGTAGAGAGCCTTTTGCAAAGCAGTCATTTCGCGATCGCGCGCCTCAACTTCTTTGATTTGGCTTGACAAATTTCCCATCACCACTTCTTTTGCTTGTTGAGTCGCTGTTAAAATCAGTTCTTCCCGACTTTTTCGCAGTGCTAAAACTGGCAAACTGTCATCTCTGTACTGAGCTAATTTTAGGGACAAGTCTGAGTCTATTTTCTGGATTTGAGATAACAGTCCGCCGTAAGCTTGTCCTTGGGTCATCAATACGCCAATGGGGTTATTTTTATCCAGTAAATTTTGATAGCTTTGGTAGAGATTACGCATCCCTTTTAACTGTACCTGGAGTCCTACTTGCTGTCCCCGAATGCTTTGAACTTGTTCTGACAGAGATTTTCCCTCTAGCTGCGGCTCAAACAAGTTGCTATTCTGGCGCAGTCTTTGGACTTGCAGTTGCAAAACTTCGACTCTTTCTCGGAGCTTGGGCATCTCCATGTCTATAAATTTAATACCTTGATTGATGCCCGTCAACCGCTGCTGCAAGCTATATTCTAGATAAGCTTTAGAAACCTTATCCAATACGCCGTAAATTTTATTTGGTTCTGAATCTTTGTAGCGAACTTCTAAGATTTTTGTACCTTGCTGTTTGCCATCTCTTCCGTAGCTGACGCGGCTGATCGACAGTTTTGTCATCAGTTCGCTGTAGGTTAGGTTGGGATTCCAAGCTCGCAAATCTTGAAGCACTGGCTGCATCATTTTGGGGCTGCGTAAAATCCTAATTTGGGTTTCGTAATCTACTAAACTAATTCCTTCTATATTAATTTTTGCTAAGTCGGCAGCGACGGTATTGTCTAATTGTTTGGATAGCAAACCTTCAGCGGTTGCTGGTTCTACTAACAGAGAAAATGAGCCTTCATACTCCAGCGTTATCCGTTTAGAAGCGGTGACGATCCCTGTTCCTGCGAGGGCGCTCAAAGCAATTGTGGCTGCTGCCATCACCAGGATACGGCGGCGCAGGACTCCTAACAGCCACGACAAGTCTAGCTTTTCTTCCTCTGTCTCCTCGACGAACCTATCTCTGTAGTTCTGAGCCGAGAAGTCGGGCAGTTTGCCATTAGATTTGGGTGTGAAGGGTTGGTAATCTTGTCTGCTATCCATATTCAGCCTGGGTATTCTTGAGGTTTATATTTTTGATGTTGATATTTTTGAAGCTGCCACGCCGCGACGCCAGAAATTCTATTGTTTAATTTATTCTAGCCTTTCGCAGGAATTATCCACCTCACCAGCAACGTTCTTACCTGAATAAACTTCGGAGAACGTTTATAAAATTTAACACTCCGGTAGCTGGCCCGACAGGCCCGACTACAGCGTTCATGCGGTCTATGAAGTTGACGATACCGCTGCGGGATACGATAATCATGTCGTTGTTCCGAAGTTGAGGATTGACTTCTTCGTTAATGCCTTGAGTTAAATCGACTTCGATCGTCCGTTTAGTAGCAGTACCGTCCTGATTGAGGCGGACTAGCTCAATTTTATTCCTTCTAGCTCTCGTATTCTCGTAGCCAAAAAATCCTCTGGAAACTAAAGCTTGATTGAGGGTGGCATTAGGTGGCAGCCTCAACGGATCGAGAGATGTTCTGACTTCTCCTACTACATAAACGTTAATGCCGGAAGGAGCAAAGTTAGTGCTAGCCAGCACGCCAGCTTCTGCGGGGTTGACGATAGTTGCTTTGGGAACGATGATGGTGTCTCCCTGCTGGAGGATGGTATCTTGGGCGCCGTCGCCGGACTCTAGGAATTGCCACAGGTTGACTGGAATGATTTGTTCGCCTCTTCTGGTGACGCGGCGCACTTGAATTTGGCGGATGTCGGCTTCGGAGGTAATTCCGCCTGCAAGCTGAATGGCGCGGATGACGGTGGGGAATCCTTCTCGGCTGAGGTCGCTATTGGTGTTGCCGCCGATGACTACGTAAGCCCCCGGGCGGGTTACTTGGCCGACGATGGAGATCGATCGAGGTTTTTCCGGCGGCGGCGAGAAGTTGGCGATCGCAAATTGGCGCGCCTCTGCTTGGTTGAAGTTCGCGACGGTAGGGATCACAATCGTGTCTCTGTCTTGCAAAATGATATCTTGAGAGATGTCTCCTTCTTGCAAGAATTTCCATAGGTTAACGTTGAGCACTTGGTCGGGGCCGTCGGGTTGGGGACGGCGGACGCGGATGTTGCGGATGTCAGCGACGCCAGTGACGCCTTCTGCGAGTCTGAGGGCTTGGGTGACGGTTGGGTACTGCACGCTGGGCGCGACCCCCGGGCCTGGAGTGAGGGCGATCGTGAAGTTTCCGGGTCTAGTTACTTCTCCGATGACGCCGACGTTGAGGGGGCGGGCGGCGACGAGGCTGACTGTAACTATCGGATCTTTGAGGATGCGGCGGTAGGCGTTGCGGATGATGGTGGTGGCTTCCGCTAAGGTACGGCCGCGGATCGAGATCAGACCGATCAGCGGGAGGTTGACGGAACCGTCTGAGAGGACTTCGTAGCCACGGGTGAGCTCTGGTACTTCGAGTATTTCTACTTGGATGCGATCGCCACCGCCGAGTTTGTAGCTTTGGGGCGATCTTCTAACGCCGACAGGTGTTGTGACTGCGCCAGGACGCAATGGTAGTTGCGCTGTTGCACCAAGCGGGAACCCGAGGGAAATACTCGCGCAGGCGATCGTCCACAACATCAAACTCAAGACTGGCGGGTTTACTTGTTTGGAAAAATCAGTGTTAGCCACAGACTACTTATTTTATTTGAGGATCATTCACCAGTTTAATCGCCGATCGTTGAAAAGCAATGTCGATCGCAGATACAAAGAAAAAAATCATCAAATTTTCTTCCCCTCCCCCTCCCGGCAATTATCTAGAAGGCAGAATAAAAAAACCTCGGCATTCCCCAACCCCTCTCCTCATACCCAACCAACCAACACTTTAGACCAGCAGCAGCTTATATAGAAAGATCGCCGGCGACAAATACCTCGGTTTATTGTTATTTTGGTGGAATTAGCCCGCTGCTAAATTGGTATTTTTCTCAGAGAGGGTAGATATTTATGGCGAGAATGATTAAAGAACTAATTCTCAGCAATAATTTGTTGCTGATGATATTGGGTGTCAGTGGCTTGGCGATCACTCTGTTGATATTTCAGATTGCCAGCAAAAAACAAATTGGTATTACTTTAGAAAAGTGGTTTGCAGTTCTGTACATTTTCATGTCTCCTCATGTTAATGTACCTCCTTTTAATTATATGCACTTTATCAATATCACTGACCCTGAGGGTGGAGTAATTAAGCAGCTTCCTTATGTATTTTATCCCTGGATAGTTTTTATTTTATGTGGGAAATTTATTAATTTTTGTAAACACAAACTTGTCGAAGGATTGTTATTTGTGGTGCTGAGAAATCCGGCTTTTTCGCTATATTGTTGGCTACCAATAACATCGACACTGTGGTCGCTAGTTCCTGATATTACGCTGAAAGCGGGGATAGCATTTACAGGTTTTACGGTTGTGGGTTTTTATATAGGTGCGCGATATGAGTGGCACGAACTATCAGCCTTAGTGCGATGGGGCTATACCTCGGTGGGTATAGTTAGTTTTTTGCGCTACCCGAATGTGACACGGGAATTGTCAGGAATTACCAGTCACAAAAATTCTCTGGGCAGCATCATGGTAGTAAGTACAGCACTTTGGTACCTGCACTATTCCCAAGGTGCTAAAACTCAGAAAGAACGCTGGATAGCTCTGGCATTCATGTTTTTTTCCTTTTATTTGGTTAGAACTACTAGCTCTGGGGGTTCTCTAGTTAATAGTTTGATGCTCATAGTTGTAGTATCATCCTTAAGCTTTTTGAGCAAGTTAAAGTTTCAATGGGCCTTTACTTGTATTGTCGGCTTTACGATCTTCGGTATCATAGGTAGCATTTATATAATCGACAATTTGGAATCCATTGTTGTCGGAGGTTTAGGAAAAGATTTGACTTTGACAGGACGCACGGAGTTCTGGCCGCAATTAATCGCGGCAGCCAACCAGCGTCCTTGGTTTGGCTATGGATTTGAGGGATTTTTTCAACAAGCATTAATAGGCAAGGAGACCCCAGCTTATTATATATATACTACGAGTGGATTTCAACCTAAAACTGCTCATAATGGTTCCATAGCAGTCTTACTCTCTTTCGGCTATCCAGGACTGGTTCTAATCTTAATTTCTGTGTTGACAAATCTGATTTTCGCCGTCCGGCAACTGAGCCGCAGCCCGCTATCTCAAGCGGGGATACCGATTATTTACTTAGTTTTTATTATTTTGAACAACCTAACTGAAGGTTCTCTATGTGATATTGGGGATGTCTGGCTTGCCTACGTGTTAATAACAGTTAGACTCAGTATCGATAGTGGCAAATCTCCATCCAGCAACCGGCGTATTTCCGGAGGCGATTTGGTGGCGCCATCTTGATCCAGATTGAATCATGATTAACTTGCAGAAGTTGAAAATTGCTCGAACTATGATATACTATATTAATGAGCCTGGTTTTTGATTAATTCCCGAACGCTCGAAAAGTATATTTATTTCTGACAAGGACTGAAAACTTTCTGATGTTAGATAAGCTAAATGCGGTCAGTCAAAAGCTCGGCCCCGGCCTCCGCCAGGTACTCGGCAACCTGGCTTGGCTGTTGACTGACCAAATTTTGCAGATGAGTCTGGGTCTGCTGGTGGGAGTGTGGGTAGCACGATATCTGGGCCCGGAACAATTTGGCTTAATCAATTATGCGATCGCCTTTGTTTCGCTGTTTTCCTCGGTGGCAACAATGGGATTGGGTACTCTGGTAGTGCGAGACATTGCTCGCAATCCCGACTGCAAAGAAGAGACTCTAGGGACTGCTTTTGCCATACAATTAGCAGGCGGAATCATCACTTTACTGCTCACTGTCACAGTGATTTCAATACAGAATCCCAATGACAGCTTAACTCGTTGGCTGGTAGGGATTATCGCCGCCGGCACGATTTTTCAGTCCTTTGAAACAATAAATTTTTGGTTTCAATCTCAAGTTCAATCTAAGTATACAGTTGTCGCTAAAAATTGCGTATCATTACTGGTTGCAGGACTCAGAATCGGATTAATTCAACTCAAAGCACCACTGATTGCTTTTGCTTGGATCAGGTTGGGAGAGGTAGCATTAGCCGGATTGGCGATCGCAATTGTCTATCAAAACAAGGGAAATGATTTAAAGCTGTGGCGAGTCAGTTGGCAGCGAGGTAAAGAACTGCTTCACGAAAGTTGGCCGCTGGTGCTTTCAGGCTTGGCGGTTTTTATTTATTCCAAAATCGATCAAATCATGCTCGGCTCTATAAATAAAACTGAGTTAGGATATTATGCAGTTGCAGTCAAATTATCAGAAATATGTGATTTTTTGCCTGTGATCATCGCTTCTTCTATTTTCCCGAAACTCGCACAGTTAAGAGAAAAAAATTATGGCGAATACTTAAAAAACTTTCAGATTTACTCAGATGCCATGTTATTTTTGTGGTTGGGAGTGGCATTACCAATCTCTCTGCTAGCTCCTTTCATAGTCCAAACTCTCTACGGCGCTCAATATACAGAGTCAGCCAGGGTATTGTCAATCTACGTTTGGGCTCAATTTGGCAGTAACTTCGGCATCGCTAGAAATACCTATTTTGCCTTAGAAGGTCAACTGCGATACGGTCTTTACTTGACATTTATTGGCTCATTTTTTAATATAGTATTGAACTCTCTACTAATTCCTAAATATGGAGCTTTTGGAGCAACTGCGGCAACTTTAATTACTTATTTCTATGTAATTATTTTAGTCAACTTTTTGATTAAAGAACTGAGACCTTTTGGTAATTTAATTCTGAATTCGCTGAATTTATACAAGGCTGCATCCAGGCTGATAGGATTGATCAAATGATTGAAATTAAACCCAAGCTCGAACACCGATCGCACTGTCCCTCTTCTGGGCAAATACTCAAACCTGTCAAAGTATTGTGGCAAGGTTCCCGCATCTGTGTTGTGTCTGAGTCTCCAGGAGGTGGCGAAATCATTGACGAGTTGAGAATTGGCCACGCGGCTAAAACTGCTTACAGCATTAACTTAGCTGAAGGAACAACTTTTAGTGATGACAAATATGCGGAAGAATTTTTAGCAAAACCCTTGCTCAAATCTCTGCAAAATCCTCAAAACGAACACCTAGAAATTACTCAAGAAATCTTTAAATCTTGCGATCGGGCGATCGTATTAAACTGCATCGATTATCTGTACGGACACAGCCTTTTAAAGTTGCTCAACGCACAGAGACATTTAGAATCTCACCCAGAATTTGGTTTGATTGTCATTGTCCAAAAATTTATGAGGTGGATGGTTCCCGAAGGAGTTGCTGAAGTCTGGACAGTACCTATATCGCTGAAAAACGGTCAGTGTTACTATCCCAGTTTTGGCAATTTTGTCAGCAAACAGTTAGAACGTTTCCAGGAAGTTTACATCAGTGAAGCCTATTCTCACCCCAGTCAATTTGACATTAGTAAATTTACGGGGGTTGCCAAACACGATTTTGATAAGGAAGAATACAAAATTACTTTTGTTTGGCGGGAAGATCGGCTGTGGTGCCGGCATTTGCTTGTCAAAATTTTCCGAAAAATTAACTTGCTACAAATTCCTTTAAGTATTCAAAATTGGAAAGTGCAGAGGTTGTTTGCGAAAATGCGAAAGTTGCTGCCGCAAGCTAAGTTTGCAGTTGTAGGTTTAGGCAAAAACACTAGCTTTCCAGAGTGGGTAGAAGATTTCAGAGTGGATAAGTTCGATGAAAAAACTGAGAGGCAAATGTGTCAGGTTTATTCAGAGAGTCGCTTGGTAATTGGGATTCACGGTTCCAATATGTTGCTGCCTTCGGGACACGCTGGTATGACGATCGATATGATCGATGAAAGGTGGGGCAACTTTGCTCAAGATATTTTATATCAAGAAACAGACCCCAGACTGTCTTCGTTTCGCTATCGATATCTGCCGCTGGCGACTAGCTTAAAAAACTTAGCGCATATTGGTTCTGAAATGATTATCAAGCGCTTGGATTTCTATTTTCACATGACGGGCGATTCCCTTAGGGATAGCTTCGCTTCACGGCTTTAATTTACTCCAAACTGTAAATATAACAGGAGATAGACACGATGAATGACAGCGGTTCTGTTTACATAGTTACTGGAATGTGCTGCGATGAAGAAGGCCAGGAAAGTAAATATCCCCAAGGATCGGATGCTAAATCTTCTTCGGAAAAATTTCAATCAGTTTACTGGCGATGTGCGGTGGTATATTTTGCTTCCAGCGTTAGAAATAACCCGGCAGCTCAGCATATCTTATTTACGAATGCCGATCGCATTCCAAATATTGAAAGCTTTAACACCGTTGAGTTTTTCGACAAAATCGGAGTTAAAGTTGTCCAGATTCCATTTACCTATCAGCCACCAATGGAATACTACCCCGCGTTCAGAAGTACCTTTTTTAAGTTTGACATAATTCAATATTTGAAAAATCATTCAGCGTTAAACGATCGCTGTATAGCTTTAGACTCTGACTGCGTGTGGGTAAACTCCGCCGATCGCATAATTGCCGATATTGAAAAACAAGGTTTGGCTACCTACGATTTGTACGAGCCTGAAGACAAAAAAATCAGCGGTTTAACCAGGCGAGAAATGCAGAAAATTTATGAGGAATTAGGCTATAAAGTAGATGAGCCTCCCAAGTATTTTGGTGCAGAATTTATCGTAGGAAGTGGCAAACACATTAAAATATTGTCCGACGAAGTAGACTCGATCTGGGAGACTTGCTTGCAAAGATTTGCCGAAGGAAAGACAAAATTAAATACAGAAGAGCAGATGCTCACCTACATTTACAACAAGCTGGGATATGCTCGCAGCAGCGGCAATGCTTATTTTAATCGAGTGTGGACATCGCCGATCATTCATACGGCAACTGAGGCTGATTTAAAAATGGATATATGGCATTTGCCAGCCGAAAAAGGATACGGAATTAAGCGAATTTTTGCACAAGTTTCTAATCCCCAATCAGATTTTTGGAATTTGCCTTTAGGAGAGCAGTTTACTAAATATGTTGCGGGTTATGTTGGCATACCACAACGGAATATTTCTAAGACTGTCTTGGATGTTTTTGACAATAGAATTTCTGGTATCAAAAGGAGATTGTCGAAAGTCAAAAGTGTTGTCAGCAATTAGCATAGTGGAGTTGTGTAAATGTTCGATCGACCGTTAAAAACCCCCGTCGCTTTTATTATTTTCAAACGTCCCGAAGAAACTCAGAGAGTATTCGCAGAAATTCGCAAAGTCAAGCCGTCAAAATTGTTAGTAGTTGCTGACGGGCCGCGGCCGGACAAGCCGGGAGAAGACGCGCAATGCGCTGCGGCTCGCGCGATTATTGAGCAGGTGGATTGGGAATGCGAAGTTTTGCGGAACTATGCTGAGACTAATTTGGGCTGTCGCCAGCGAGTTTCTAGCGGGTTAGATTGGGTGTTTGATACGGTGGAAGAGGCGATTATTATTGAGGATGATTGTTTGCCTGATAGTAGCTTTTTCTACTTTGCTGAAGAGTTGTTGGAACGCTACCGATACGACGAAAGAATTATGTCGATATCTGGTCAAAACGTGCAGTTTGGCAAGCAGCGAACTGATTTTAGCTACTACTTTTCTCGCTACACTCATTGCTGGAGTTGGGCGAGTTGGAGGCGAGCTTGGCGACACTACGATCTAGATATGAAGCTGTGGCCTTCGGTTCGAGATGGCAATTTTTTGATGGATGTATTGGGAGATGCTCATGCTGCCAAAATCTGGACTAAAACTTGTCAGTTGTGTTACGACAAAGCTATTGATACATGGGATTTTCAGTGGACATTTGCGAGTTTTATTCAAAATGGTTTGAATATTTTGTCTAATGTCAATTTAGCTGCAAATATCGGACACGGAACGGGGGGGACTCACACGGATGATATCAATAGTCCCTACAACAATATGTCTGTTGAACCGATCGCCTTTCCTCTAAAACATCCTCCGTTTGTGATTCGGGACGCCCAAGCGGATCGCTTTACTCAAGAGAGTTTATATGATTACGATCCGAAATTGGTCAAGAAAGTCCAGCGCAAAATTAAAGGATTATTGAAAATGTAAGTAAAAATGCTGTTTTTTAGATATCCTACTTTTTGAATGAGTCTGGGATTTGGGTATTTGGTTTGGGATTTTTATGAAGGATTTAACCACAGAGGGCGCAGAGGGCGCAGAGAAAGAGAAGAGGAGAAGGGATTTGATAATGAGGATGTTTGGATGAAAGTTTTGCTGGTGAGTAATTACGATACTAAAGGTGGTGCTGCGAGGGCGACTTATCGGCTGCACAAGGGCTTGCAAAGTATCGGGGTGAATTCCGAAATTTTGGCTGGTTATAAGTTTAGTGATGATGAAACTGTGCGGTTGATGCCGACAAGGTTAGGAGAAAAGTTTAAGAGTCTCCGAGGAAAATTAAATAGATTGCCGTTAAAAGTTTATCCCAAACTAGGTCAGGTAATTTTTTCGCCGCAATGGGTTCCTGATTCCTTGGCATCGGAAGTTGCCAAAATTAACCCTGATGCGATCAATTTGCACTGGGTTTGTGAAGGTTATATGCAGATTGAAACTCTGGCTAAGTTTAATAAACCGGTGGTTTGGACGCTGCACGATATGTGGGCGTTTACGGGTGGATGTCACTACAGTGAAAATTGCGATCGCTATCTTGATGCTTGCGGTGCTTGTCCGCAACTGCACAGCACTAAGGATGCTGATATTTCTCGTTGGATTTGGCAGCGGAAAGCTGAGGCTTGGCAAAATTTGAATCTGACTTTGGTAACTCCGAGTCATTGGTTGGCTGAATGCGCGAAATCTAGTTCTTTGTTGAAAAATTATCGAGTTAAAGTCATTGCGAATGGCCTTGATGCTGAACTCTACAAGCCGCTGAACCGCCCGCAGGTGAGGGATAGTTTGAATTTGCCTCAAGATAAACAGTTGGTCTTGTTTGGGGCGATGCAGGGTACGGGCGATCGCTGGAAGGGGTTTCCGTTGCTGGTTCCGGCTTTGCAAAGCCTCAGTCAGTCGGGTTGGCAAGATAAGATTGAACTGTTGGTTTTTGGGTGTTCTGAGCCTGAAAGCCCGATCGATGTTGGTTTCAAAACTCATTATTTAGGCAGGTTGGATGATACTACTTTGTCACAGGTTTATGCAGCGGCGGATGTGATGGTTGTACCTTCGCGGTACGAAGCTTTTGGGCAGACGGCATCGGAAGCCATGGCTTGCGGTACGCCTGTGGTGGCTTTTGATGTGACGGGACTAAAAGATATTGTCGATCGCCAGTACAATGGCTATTTAGCCCAACCCTATGATACCGAGGATTTAGCGCGAGGGATTGCTTGGGTGCTAGAAGATGGTGAGCGGCATCAAAAGCTTTGTCGCCTAGCACGAGAGAAAGTTGAAGCCAAGTTTACCTTAGAAGTGCAAGCTCGCGAGTATCAAAATCTTTATCAAGAAGTTTGCCAAACTCCTAAGTAAGTAAAACTGATTAAATGTAAAACTTGTAGGGTATTTATAATGCCGATTTTTGGGTGTTTATTAGTATATTTTCGGACAGCCGACGTGTTGATTGTTACAATTACACCGTCAGGCAATTAGAGGCTGGGCAAAGCTGGCCAATCAAAAAATAAACGATCGACTAAATATCTTGATACTTGTGACAGATTAAGTTATTAATTGAATAGGACTCGCCTGCGATCGGCATTGTCGATCGCCCGAGGACAGTTTTATACCAATTTTGCACAAACAGCCCAATATTTGATATAGATGGAGCAGATAAGTATAGCAGTCCTGATGACTTGCCATAACCGCAAGTTAAAGACTTTGGCCACTCTAGAGTCGCTGTTTAAGCAAAAATTAACAAAGGAAATTGCACTCAATGCTTATCTGGTAGATGATGGTAGCACTGATGGCACAGCAGAAGTAATACAGCAAACATACCCTCACGTCAAGATTTTTTCGGGAGATGGTAACTTATTTTGGAATGGAGGAATGCGGGTTGCTTTCAGCGAAGCTATGAAAGACGATCCAGACTACTATGTCTGGCTCAACGACGACACCGTACTCGAACCAGAAGCTTTCAACGACTTGCTCGCCACCAGTAGCGAGCTAATCAAAAAAGGAGAAAAAAAGGCGATCGTTGCCGGCTCTACTCGCGATCCAGAAACCGGTGATTTTACATACGGCGGTATAGTCAAGATTACCCCATTACTTCCCTTTAAATTTCGCTTCCTTCAGCCAACAAAAGCACCTCAGCCTTGTGACAGCATGAATGGTAACTGCGTGTTAATTCCCCGCAGCGTGGTTGAACTGGTTGGCAATCTCGATCCAGCCTTTATTCATTATCTATCAGATTGGGAATACGGTCTGCGTGCCCGACAAAAAGGCTGTACAGTTTGGATAGCTCCAGGCTATCAAGGAACCTGTTCTCCCAATCCGCAATCAACAACAATAGCGGCTGCCAATATGAGTGAAGGCTTGGAAAAAATGAACCAACCCAAGGGTTTAGCTTTTAAAGATGCTACCCTTCAACCCTGGGAAGAGTGGAAAGTTTTTGCTCGCCGTCACGGTGGTTTATTCTGGCCAGTATATTGGTTGCTACCTTACAGAAGGTTAGTTTGGTTTTCAGTTTTAAGCAAGCTGGGATTCAATAAAAACAAAACTGAAGGTGAATAGCATGGTCGATAGAGATGATTTGCGCGTCGCTTGGCTGGTTCCAGAAGTAGAATTGGGCGCATATTGGCAGCCTGTATTAAGAGAATTTACAAAAGTATATAAAAATACTGTGTTTTATACTGGTCGCGTTTGGTCTGGGTTCGATCCGACGCTACCGGGAGCATCAGCAATTAAATTGGTAGGGGAGACTAAATTTGTCGAGACAGAAAAGATCGAAACAGGATACGATCGCGGTTTCATCGCAGTGTCGCCTAGAATCATCGGTCACTTGCTCAAATTTAGGCCACAAGTAGTTTTTCCTCAAGCTTTTTCTTTGTGGACTGTCTTGGTAATTCTCCTCAAACCGCTTTGTCAATGGCGAGTTGCAATTATTTATGACGGGAGTTCGCCAAACACAGATTTTCGAGATTCGAGTTTTCGGACATTCGCCAGACGCATTTTAGCTAAGTTTGCCGATGCTTTTGTTTCTAACAGCCAAGCTGGAAAAAGATATTTGGTGGAAGTTCTCCATGCACCCCAAGAGCAAGTTTTTACGAGAACTTATTTAGTTCCCGATGCGGAAACGCTGCTGAAACCTTTGGTCACAACCAAGCCACTAAATTTAGATCTCAAACACCCAGTTTTTTTATATGTGGGACGGATCACAGCTAGAAAAGGAATTAAGACGCTGTTAGAAGCTTGTGCCCTTCTCAAAAAGCAAGGATATTCTGATTATACTTTACTAATTGTTGGCAAGGGCGACCAGCGAGAGGAGTTGGAAGCTTTTATTAAAGAGCAAGATTTCCCCGAGCAAGTAAACTGGGTGGGATGGGTTGACTACGGAAGTTTGGGAGCTTATTTTCAGCTTGCTGATATTTTTGTTTTTCCTACTTTTGAGGATGTCTGGGGTATGGTTGTACCGGAAGCAATGGTGTTTGGGAAACCGGTATTGTGTTCTAACGGTGCAGCTTCCTGTGAGTTAATTGCGTCTGGGGAAAACGGTTATATTTTTGACCCTAACAATGCCAAGGAGTTGGCAGAAAAAATGCAGATTCTCATAGACAATCCTAATTTGATTGAATCGATGGGAGAGTGTTCGCGACAGCTAATTTCTCAAAAATCTCCTGAAACAGCAGCTAAAGCTTATGTCGAAGTTACATCTTTTTTGATGAAGTCAGTTGACGGTTGACGGTTGACAGTTGACAGTTGACAGTTGACAGTTGTTAGTTGTTAGTTGTTAGTTGTTAGTTATTGGTTATTGGTTATTTATTACCAATAACTTCCTGATTCTATCTACAATGCCCGATGCCCTGTTTGGCCAATTCCCAATTCCCAATTCCCAATTCCCAATGCCCAATGCCCAATTCCCAATTCCCAATTCCCAATTCCCAATTCCCAATTCCCAATGCCCAATGCCCAATGCCCTATTCCCTATTCCCTATTCCCAATTACCTATGAAAGTTTTATTATCTGCCTTTGCTTGCGAACCAAATCTAGGATCTGAAGAGGGAGTGGGATGGAATACTGTTATCCAATCTGCTAAACATCACGAAAGTTGGGTATTTACTCGGACGTTTTGTCGATCGTACATTGAAGCAGAACTAGAACGCAATCCAGTGCCCAACCTGCACTTTGTTTATTTCGATCCGTTTGGGTGGAGCGAAGATTGGAAAGGAAAACAAGGATTGCTGCAACTTCACTACTATCTGTGGCAAATCTGGGCTTATTTTATCGCTCGAAAGCTCGATCGCGAAATCGGTTTTGACATAGTACACCACGTAACTTATGTCAAACATTGGTCACCAAGTTTCCTGGCGCTGTTGCCGCATCCTTTTATTTGGGGGCCTGTCGGGGGTGCAGAAGCAGCACCAAAGCCTTTTTGGCAAGATTTTAGCCGCCGGGGCAGAATTTATGAAACACTGCGAGCATTGGCTCAAAGCGTAGGAGAACGCGATCCGTTTGTGGGGCTGACGGCGCGTCGCAGTGCGATCGCGCTAGCAACTACCGAAGAAACAGCAGCCCGACTGCGATTTCTCAAAGCAAAAAATGTGAAAATTTTCTCGCAAGTCGGTTTGTCCCAGCAGGAAATTGAGGAACTAGAAAAATTTCCAACCCCGCCCGATCGACCAATTAGATTTATTAGTGTGGGTCGTCTATTACACTGGAAAGGAGTGCACTTGGGACTCCGTGCATTTGCGGAGGCAAACGTGGAAGAATCGGAATACTGGATTGTGGGAGACGGCCCGGAAAGGCAGCGTTTAGAAGCTTTGGTAACAGAATTGGGACTGGCAAATAAAGTATATTTTTGGGGAGCTTTATCGCGTACTGAAACTCTTTCAAAAATGGGCGAGTCTCATGTTCTCCTCCATCCGAGTTTGCACGACTCGGGAGGTTTTGTATGTACTGAAATCATGGGGATTGGGCGTCCTACGATTTGTTTGGATTTAGGTGGGCCTGCGACTCAAGTAACGGCCCAAACTGGCATTAAAGTCAAGGCTACCGAGCCCGAAAATTCGACGAAAGGTCTAGCAGAAGCTATAGTGTGTTTAGCGCACGATCGTGAATTGCGAGATCGCTTGGGTCGAGCCGGTCAAAAGCGCGTCCGGGAAATATATGACTGGAACATAAAAGGTAAATTTTTTGCCGAATTGTGCGCCGAATTGTGCGAAGATGTATTCCAAGGCAAATCAGGATAACTTCTGATTTGTGCGATCGCACAAAACAAAGAAAACTATATTTTTTAGGCGGTGAAACGTGAGCGTTGCAATTATTACTGGAGCGGCGGGTTTAATTGGATCCGAGGCTTGTAAATTCTTTGCCAAACAAGGTTTCGACATCGTTGGCATCGACAACAATATGCGTCAGTTCTTTTTTGGTGCTGATGGTTCTACTAATTGGAACCGCCAACAACTCGAAAAATCACTGGGAACAAAGTATTACCATTTAGATGTGGACATTCGCGACTATGAAGCGATTACCAATATCTTTCAGCGGTATGGCGAGTCGATCGAGTTAGTAATTCACACAGCAGCCCAACCCAGCCACGATTGGGCTGCCCGCGCTCCTAAAATAGATTTTACCGTCAACGCTAACGGTACTCTCAATCTTTTAGAAGTAACTCGCTTGTACTGTCCCAAAGCCGTTTTCATTTTTACTTCTACCAACAAAGTATACGGCGATACGCCCAACAAATTACCTTTAATTGAATTAGAACACAGGTGGGAAATTGAACCAGGTCACACTTACGAAGGTGGGATTCGGGAAGATATGTCAATCGATCAGTGCCTGCACAGTTTGTTTGGTGCGTCTAAGGTGTCCGCGGATATTTTAGTTCAAGAATACGGTCGTTATTTTAATATGAATACGGCTTGTTTTAGGGGTGGCTGTCTGACTGGCCCAAATCATTCGGGAGCTCAATTACACGGATTTCTCGCCTACTTGATGAAGTGCGCCGTGACAGGAACTCCCTACACCGTCTTTGGGTACAAAGGCAAGCAAGTCCGCGACAACATTCACAGTGCTGATTTAATTTCTGCTTTTTATGAATTTTATAAAGCTCCCAGAAGCGCCCAGGTTTATAATACAGGAGGAGGCAGATATAGCAATTGTTCGATGTTAGAAGCCATCCAGATGTGTGAGGCAATTGCTGAACGCAAATTTAATTGGACATATGCAGAAGGGAATCGCATTGGCGATCACATTTGGTGGATTAGCGACAACTCAAAATTTTCCAGCCACTATCCTGACTGGAAAATGAAATATAACGTCAAACAAATCCTACAGGAGATTTATGACTGTAACCGCGAGCGCTGGCTGAAAGAAGGGGCGCAGAATTGAGCGGGACAAAAATAATGGGCTGGCATTTTTGGTAAAGATTGAATACAACGTTAAACAAATCCTACAGGAGATTTATGACTGTAACGGCTGTTGGCTTACAGAGGTGTTCTATGATCGATCTCGGGAAAAAGAATGTACTAGGCATATTAGTAAATGCCCTGAATTATGAAGCGGCTGTCAGCAAAATTATTGCGGCAGCCAAGGCAGGAAAACCACTTTCAGTTTCGGCTCTAGCGGTGCACGGGGTAATGACAGGGGTTCTTGACAGCACTCACCGCTATCGGCTCAATCACATTGACTTAGTATTGCCGGATGGACAACCGGTAAGGTGGGCGTTAAATTTGCTCTACAATACGGGATTGCCCGATCGAGTTTGCGGGCCGAATGCGATGTTAGAAATCTGCGAACGTGCGGCCGAAGAAGGATTATCTATCTATTTGTACGGCTCTAAAGCTTCTGTACTGGAGGCTTTGTCTCGCAATCTCTGCCAACTTTATCCCAAGTTAATTATTGCTGGAACTCAGCCTTCTAAATTTAGGCACGTTTCGCCGGAAGAGAAAAAGGAAATTGCGCTGCAAATTCGCAACAGCGGTGCAGCCATTACTTTTGTAGGTTTGGGCTGTCCGCGACAAGAAGTCTGGGCTTACGAATACCGGGATGACATATCAATGCCACTGATTGCTGTAGGTGCAGCCTACGATTTTCATGCGGGAAATTTGGCTAAATCTCCTGAGATTTTAGGTAAGATGGGTTTGGAATGGCTGTTTAGGTTCATGAAGGAACCCCGACGCCTCTGGAAGCGGTATGTTTTGTTAAATCCGCTTTATATCTGGCTGTTTTTGCTGCAAGCTTTCAAATTAAAAGAGTTCGACCCCAAAGACGCCACGCCGCCTGTGGAAGAAGTATTGTATGGTTGAATTTTATCTATTGTGTTGTAAATAGTCAGTTTTGACTAATAAAAAGCCACAAGCCGAAAGTAGAAATAATAAATAATTATTTTAACTGGCAACTTTAAACTTGTGACTATTTAAATCGAGAATTAATGGGTTGTTTTCTGTGATTTTTGTTTTGCTTGCTTTGTAACTTGCTATTTAGATTGCTGAGGAACTAGCAGCCGTCATTGTTCGATCGTTTGGGGGACTTGAACTCGACAGCCAGCACAGTTGCAGCCTGAAGTTATGAGGGCGAGGTCTCCTATTTTGTCAGAGTTGATTTCTGGCAGCGAGGATTGGGTTTCGTCTTGATTTATGTCTGGATTGGCTGATATTTCGCCATTGCGCTCAATGCTGGGATTTGGGGAAATTCGGGTGCTAGCATTAGCGGGATTTACCGCTAAGATCGTTAAGGCTACAGAACCGGAGCAGCCGAGCAAAGTTAGTAGGTTTTTGTTCACGATAACTTTCCTGTAGAGGGGAAAGACATTAGTTTAACAGACTGATTTGAGCCATCGCATAAAATTTAACTTTTTATTTGAGATTGCTTGTTTGTATTGAAACAAGTTTGGCAATTAGTCTAGTCTAAATTCAGGCTATTGTATGTTTGTGGGAAAATTAAAAAAATTAGAGCCGATCGACCGCACGGCTGTATCATTGATGGTATTGCTGAGTTTCGCGATCGGGTTTTTGCTTGCTCTGGGCGATCGATCTTTACCGAAAGTGCGCGATTTTAGCTGGGAAAACAAACAAGTAGGGGCGAGAGATACGGCTTTTGTCCTGACTTTCAGCCGCCAGATGGATCGTGCAAGCGTTGAAGCAAACCTGCACGTCGAGCCACCTTTGCCGGGAAAAATTAGTTGGTCGGGGCGACGGCTAGTATATACTTTGATCGCGCCTCCCCAGTACGATCGCACTTATACAATTTCATTGCAACAAGCGCGGGAAAAACTAGGTTCTGACAAACAAGGAAATGCGATCGCACCGTTTGTCAGTCAATTTAGCACGCCCGATCGCGCTTTTGTTTACACTGGCACAGAAGCCTCAGAAAAAGGGCGGTTAATTCTTTACAATCTCACCCGCAAACAAAAAATCATCCTCACTCCTGAAAATTTAGTAATTAAAGATTATAGAATTTACCCAGCGGGCGATCGCATTTTATTTTCTGCTAGCCAATGGTCAAAATATCAGCCTGGTTTGTACGAACAATCCTTGTATGCCGTCACTACAGGCAGAAGTTCCGATCCGGCTCAAAAACCTGGCAGCATTCAGCAGATTTTAGGCAATCAAGACTATGAAAATCTCAAATTCGATCTGTCTGCTGACGGCAAGACGATCGCGATTCAGCGGGCAAAGAGGGGCAATGCAGAGGACATTGGTTTGTGGGTAGTGCGATCGTCCACTTCGGCGGTGCCGCAGCGGTTGTTAAGTCATCCCGCTGGAGAATTTGCGATCGCCCCAGACAGCGCAACTTTAGCCAATCCCCAAGCAGACGGGATCGCCATTTTATCCCTCACACCAAACGTCAAACCTTTAGAGTTCATACCATCTTTTCGGAGAGTGTTCAGCTTCACTCCCGACGGCAGAGAATCGGCAATGCTCAAGTACAATAGCGATTTTACGCAGTCAATCTTTTTAGTAACCAACCAGGGATTGCAAAAAGAATTGATCCGCACCGCCGGAGAATTCCTCAACTGTCAGTTTGATCCCAGAAATCCTCAGCTTTACTGCTTGTTAACCAGGCGCCAGCCCGGAAAAGATTTTTCCGAGCAACTCACCCTAGAAGCAATTAATTTGCAGACATTTGCAGTAAAACCGCTGTTAGTTTTGCCCGACCAAGTGGAGACAAAAATGAGCTTGTCGCCCGATGGGTTAGAATTGCTGTTAGATCGGCTAGTTGTCAAGAAATCGGAACCAGTCGCAGGAGATTTGAGAACAGATGGCGGAAATGCGATCGCCTCTTCAACTCTCATACTTTTAAACTTAAAAAACCCACCGGCATCTACTAATAATTCTCCATCACCCGAAGACTTGCCTTTAAAAGGATTCCGCCCCCGCTGGCTGCCCTAAACAAATCGAGACTCCTAATTTTTTCATGCAGATTGTCTCATCCACCTTATTGTACCCAAAAAAGATCGAAAATCTCATAGGAGCGACGCACCGACAATATTTGAGGAAACCACCCGGAGTTTCACACCGTATGCAGAGCTGGTGAGTCAGGGTAGCATCTCAGTTTGCTTGAATAGTGCCACATCGCTTGCGATAGCTTTATAGAAGCTTTGCTATGTGGGGAAAGTAGCACTAAGGCAAAAAAGACGTAATTGCCCAAGTTAGATGCACCCGTCCGTCATGCGTAAGTTCTGTCTTAGGTAATGGGAAGCCTCGCTTCTGAAATTCTCAAGGTAATAAGAAATTCTCAAAGCCTTATTTCCCTTCCTTCGCTCTTACTATGACTTTTGTACAACAATTCTGACTGAATCGTATTTTTTCTCGTCGGGAGCCAGAAATGTTTTCAGTAGTAACTTCCAAGCTTGGAGTTTACTGTTTGCTTTGGGCTTTACCATCCCAGGAGATTGCCTTGAATCGAGCGCATTCAAAATTTTTCTTTCATCATCGATCCAACCGTTAGTAAATAGGCGATAGTAGCCATTAAACTCGGTAGAAATCACCTCAAATCCCACCTGTTGGCAGATAGCGCGCAAACTGTCCGGTGTGAAGAAATAAAAATGCCTTGGCACATCTAGATGGAGCCATGCAATCCCTGATTCTTTTAGCGCCCTACACGAGTTATTTGGTACTTCCATCACCAATTTGCCGCCGTCCACGAGCAACTCCATGGTATTGCGGAGTGCCAGTACAGGATTTATGGTATGTTCCAGTACGTGGTTCATAATAATCATGTCGTATTTTCTCGACGTGATTTCCGGGGGCAAAGATTCAGCAGTGCCATAATATACATCAAGATTTCGTTCCTCGGCGAAACGCAAAGCTTGTCTATCTGGTTCTACTCCCCAGACTTTGTGACCATCCAATTTGAAGTCTTCCAGCAGTTTGCCATTGGCGCAACCGATTTCTAGTATCGAGTAAGAAGAAGTCCCGAACTGCTGTTTCCACCATTGAGTGGTGACATCTACTCCCTTATCGAAACGCCAAGCTAGATGGGTTCGCAATTTATCGAAGAAGGAAATAGAAGAGGGTGCTTCTGAGTCGGTAAATTCTGCATGGTGAGTATAGTAATCGTCGATGTCGTAGAAGCTCTCAATTTGGTCTAGTTCTGGTAGAGGATGGAGGCATCCAAGTTGTGATTTTTGACACCAGTACAATTGAAATGACTCTTTATTTGCAGGTCTTCGCCAATCACCCGGGATGAATAACCAGGGTTTCATACTCTGTCCCGATATAAGGGAAACTACAGTAGGACTTAAGGGCTTCTGAGTTTGCATTGGAGTTCTCCTTATTTTACAGACTTGATGTACTGATAACCACCGGAGTCGCAGTTTACATCATGAAATCAGTTATCGCAGTTGAAAATTGTGTGTTCTGATACACAGTAGATGATTACCCTAAAATTATGAGGATTCAGAAACAGATTTCTCCGGCATGGTTGTTAGCTTAGCATCTTATTGAAGATAACTCATTGAATTTCAATACTCAGGACAGGTTTTAGTCAGAAATCAGGCTGGGATAGGGTTTGGGCTTTCTCGACAGCTCAAATTTAAACGGTAGAATGAGGGTTTGGGCCACTGCCCAAAAATGTCGAAATTATTGTAACTTGCTTTGTCACTTGTTCGATAAAAACACACTTGTTCCCTTATTTTCTTTGATAAAGCGGATATAAAGGTGCTTGAACACTGACTTAATCACCCGAGGCATCCCAAAGTCGATCGGCATCATATTTTCCGGCAATTTCCAATCGAAAACCTTGAGAGTTTCCGGGCGCAACAGTGGAAAATCGAGTTCCTCCAAATTCGAGCACAGTCCCAATCTCATCGCCGCAGCTACAGTCGGAACCATTGCTGGATCGACATTAATAATTTCCACTAAAGTTCGATCCAAAGCAAACACATCACTGGAGGCGCCCAAAATTCCTAAAAACTTAGGTTCGCCGCCGCTGGGCCCGTTACCTTCGTGACCGATAATGCCATCCAAAATCGTCAAATTTGGGTTAATTGTCCGGGCCGTTTCTACCAGCATTTGACCGAATCTGGCGCTATCTTTGCCGGCTTCCATGTGCCACCAAGCCTTCATTTTCCCGGGCACGCAGCCGAACAAGTTTTTGACGCCCATTGTGACGGTTAATTGAACGTGAGATTTGAGTTTGGGCAGATTAATCACCACATCCGCTTCCATTGCTTCTTTGCAAAGTCGGAGATGATTGAAATCTTGGCTGACTGTTTTGTAACGTTTTGCTTGAAACTCTACTACGGGCAAATTTAGTTCTGCCAACAGTGGCAAATAACCGTTGGCTTTGGCGACACCCATGGCGCTACCAAAAGCCGGACTGTCTCCTAAAAACGGTTTACCACCTGCTTCGATGACCATTTTCGCCACGCAGTAAACTAATTCTGGGCGGGTGACGCATTCTTTGGTAGGGCGAGCACCTGTGAGGAGGTTGGGTTTGAGTAAAACACGATCGCCCGATTTGACAAAAGCTGAGATTCCGCCCAAGGGTGCGAGCAAGTTTTCTAAGGATTTTTGTAGCTTTTGGCGATCGTATGAATTGGCCCGAATTAAACTAACAGAAGACATAATCATTCAGTTGACAGTTGACAGTTGACAGTTGACAGTTGATAAAAGAAGGAAGAGGATTGGAGTAATGAATCGTGTTATTTTAATTTCTCCCGATCGGGGAGAGGCTTTAAACTAATTGTTTCTGGGAATCGGGAATTGGGAATTGGGATTTGGGATTTGGCGATCGGGAATTGGCAGGAGAAATGGATTATTAGTATTTTTACACTTCGTGATTACCAATTACCAATTACCAATTACCAATTACCAATTACCAATTACCAATTACCCATTACCAATTACCCATTACCATCAACCAAGTTTAAGTAGACATCGGCAATCTGCCAGAAGCAGCCCGCTGCATGGTACTAACTCGCAGGGAGTTAGGGAAAATTCCTTGACCTTGAAGTTCTGGGATAGCAGGTTTAACTTCCACTTTCACCAATCGGGCCGTGCAGATAAAAACCGTTTGATCGACTAGATGAAAAGTCAACCAAGGTTGATTTAACAAATTCAGCACTTCCTCTTGAAATTCTAGTGCGGGCATCGGAACAGTAAAGGTTTCCGTGTGACCTTCCACATAATGAAATGTCACTTGAGTGGTGTTCTCTTTATCTTGAGTTACTTTGCCAAAGGAACCTGCGCGCATAAATATTGCTCCCAAACTTTAGAGTTGAAAAGATTAAGATGGCGGTTGAAACCGCGTCTAAAGAAACCTAGGCGTTAGATAGGACGTACGGTTGAAACCGCGTCTACACAAACGAAGTCCACCTGCGTGGTGTAAAGAAAATAATTTAATTTTAACCGCCCGGCCTTCAACCCGCACTAGAAGGGTTTTGTTTTTATAGACGCGGTTTCAACCGCCCGGTTTTCTGGCATCGCACTCATTTTCTCCAAATCGAGAACTGTTGCCAAGTCTTCTGCATTCATTAAACCGCGTTCCAGCACAATTTGCCGCAAAGATTTGCCGGTTTCGAGAGATTCTTTGGCGACGGCGGCGGCGTTGAGATAGCCGATGTGAGTATTGAGGGCGGTAACGAGGGCGAGACTGCCTTCTGCGTAGGCGAGACATCGATCGCCATTGGCTTCAATTTTGTCGAGGCATTTGGTTGTTAGGGCGCTGATGGTGTTGCCCAAAATTTCGATGCTGTGAATTAGATTGTAGGCGATTAGGGGCATCATTACGTTCAATTCTAATTGTCCTGCTTGGGCTGCTAGGGCGATCGCGCTATCGTAACCCATAACTTGAAAACACACCATCGATGTCATTTCTGCCATCACCGGATTGTATTTCCCAGGCATAATGGACGAACCAGGTTGCACGGGAGGCAGTTGAATTTCCTTGAAACCCGTTTTCGGCCCGGAATCCATCAAACGCAAGTCGTGGGACATTTTAACGCAATCCTGAGCGAGATTTCGGATGGCGCCGGAGACATTGACAAACGGCGCCATACTCTGCATTGCTGCCATTAAATGCGGTGCTGGTTTCAGAGGTTTTTGGATTAATTCCGAAAGAATTTGAGCGACTTTTTCGCAGTATTCTGGGTGAGTATTTAAGCCAGTTCCTGCGGCACTTCCGCCCAATCCCAAGGATGTCAAATCGCCGGAAGCAGTGGTAATTCTGGCGCTGTGCTCTCTAAGAATCTGTGCCCAAGCGCGGAAGGTTTCGCCGAGTCGCACCGGGACGGCATCTTGCAGGTGAGTGCGGCCGGATTTGACGATATTGTGGAATTCTACGGCTTTTTTGTCCAGGGATGCGATCGCCCCAGACAAAGCCGGGAACAAAGTTTTTTCCAAAGCCAACAATCCGCCAATCCGAATTGCAGTTGGAATCACATCATTGGTTGATTGACCGTAGTTTACGTGATCGTTGGGACTAACGCGCTTGTAGTTACCTTTTTCATCGCCCATAATTTCCAAAGCGCGATTGGAAAGAACTTCATTGACATTCATGTGGTGAGAAGTTCCGGCGCCTGCTTGGTAGACATCAACGACAAATTGATCGCGCAAATTTCCTGCTAAAACTTCATCAGCAGCTTTAATCAGTGCTGTGCTGATATCTTCAGGAATGCAGCCGAGTTTACCGTTAGCTATGGCGGCAGCTTTTTTAATTAAAACGCAAGCATCGACGTAAGTTGATAAAGGCTTGATACCGCTAATTGGAAAATTTTCAACGGCGCGCAGAGTTTGGATGCCGTAGTAAACAGTAGATGGGATTTGTTTGTCTCCCATCGAGTCGCTTTCGGTGCGGTAGGTGATGGTTGGCTGTTGAGTCATATCGTCTGGTTTGTGATAATTAGGAAGTGTACAATTTTTTGGGTAACACCACGCTGCGGGTGTTTTTACTGTACCGCACCCGCTGGCGACTGTGCAGTAATGCTTCAACAGTTGACAGTTGACAGTTGACAGTTGACAGTTGACAGTTTGAGAGCGACCTCTACCTAGAAGGAAGAGGATTGGAGTAATGAATAGTCTGATTTTTATTTCTCCCGATCGGGGTTACGACTTTCAACCAATTCTTTCTGGTAAGTTGCGATCGCCTAGAATTATCTCACATCTCGGGGTTCCCTCTCCAATCAAGTTGGCGGTAAGGGCGATCGCACGCACACAGCCCCAGTCAGCTATAATCCTACAAGTAAACAAATTTCACTCTTACTGTTAAACTCCCATGAGAACACCAGCAAAAAGTTTCAAATTCCCGCTCAATATTTTGACGATCGGCTTAAGTGCATCCCTGATTTTTCCAGCTTCAGTAAAAGCCATATCCAGCATGGTTTCCTCCCCAGCAACTTCCGAAAAACCTGCCGTTTTAATGGCTAAGGTTCAGCAGCGAATCCAGTTCAAAAAAGGTACTAATTCAGCCGAAATCAAAGGAGGAGTAGCCCGTGGCACTGTCAATACTTATTTGATTAAAGCTAAAAAAGGGCAAAAGATGAATATCAAGATCCAATCAGTTGAGAAAAATGCTGTTTTTAACATCATAGACCCAAATACAAAGACGATAGTTAAAGAATCAAAAAACTGGTCTGGAGAATTGAGCCAAACAGGAGACTATGAAATAGCTGTCGGTACAGAAAGAGGAGGTGCAAGTTACACTATGTCAGTTTCGATCGAGTAAGTAACCACACAAAATTAATTACATAAAAACTCCTTTGTCGGCAATGGTTTCAGTTAGTCGTAGGGTGTGTCGCACGAGAACAATCCCTAAATTTCACGCCATATCTCATGGCGACGCACGTTACACATTGGGTGGACGAAACAAACCATACAATATAATTGTTCGTTTTGCTGATAAGAGGCTCAGTTTATAAGGTGCGTCCCTTTGAGATTGTCCATTTTTTTGAGGGATTGTTAATGGCGACGCACCCTACAGCTAATGTTGTATAAATGCCTGAAAATTGGTATTAAATCCTGACAAGCGAATTTCTTGATGGTACCCGCCACGTGATTTATCCGTGGAATCAATCCCAAATCGAAAATCTAAAATCCTCTCTTCCCCCAAATTTATCCGTGGGGTCGCCTCTAAAATCTAAAATCTAAAATCTAAAATCGATTGACTTGTGGGATGGTGCCCAGAGTCCGTCCGAAAATTTGATTAAAAGGACTTTTGCAAGAAGTCTAAGGTGCGTCGCTTTGAGATTGTCCATTTTTTTTGAGGGATTGTTAATGGCGACGCACCCGACTACTGTTGAACCGGGTAATTTTAGGGTGGTAAATATTCCATTAAAATTTAAAACAAATAATCTATACACCGTTCCGGTTCATCGTACCGTAACTGTTTAACCAAATTTCTGGATTTTGTAACAAAAGTTCAAGCTTTGCATCCCGTAAAGTTGTTATATTTGGGTTGCAAAAACAATTTTGAAGCGGGCGCATTGTCAAATATTATGTCGCGTTACCAAACCATAAATAACCTTGTTAGCCTCCAACAGGCACTCGAAGGAATAATTGTTGACGATTTAAAAAAGCTCAAAGCATTATTACCAGATCCTCGTAAATTAACCCGTAAAGCAGATCTGGTTGATGGCATTAGATCGCAATTGCTGGGAGAGAACCTTCGGAAGGTGTGGGCGAAATTAGACGACCTTCAAAAAGCGGCTGTAGCTGAAGTTATACATGGGGAGGATGGTATTTATTTTCCTGAGATATTTAGCGCAAAATACGGAGAACCAGCAAATTTTGGAACAAGCGATCGCTATGGAACTAACAGAGAACCATCACTGCTATGCTTGTTTATTTATGGCAGGCAGATACCCTACGATTTAGAAGAAGAATTGCTGAAATTTGTTCCAGAACCCAAAGAAGCCACGTTAGATAATGTTGGTGAAACATTACAAAATCAGGTTAAACTCAGCGTTCAAAGATATAACTATAGTACAGGAGAAAAGGAGACAGAAGAATACGATATTCCCTTGGCTTCTTGTGAAACACAGTTGGCAGCTACAAAGGATTTTGCAGCCGTTTTGCGTCTGATTCAGTCGGGTAAAGTTGCGGTTAGCGAGAAAACTGCTTTACCTACTGCTGGAAGTGTAAAGGCGATCGCCTCTATATTGCAAGGCGGTGATTTTTATAATGAGGAACAGCGTCAAATTAGCCTAGCCAAGGATAGCGACTACGATGATGAAGTATTCGCTGAAATCGGTAGCATCAAGCCCTTTGCTTGGATAATGATAGCGCAAGGGAGCAAGTTCGCGGAACGATCGGGCAAAAAGCTAGTTTTGACGAAAGCGGGACTGAAAGCTTTACAAGAATCACCCGCCAAAGGTTTACAGACAGCATGGAAGCGCTGGTTAAAGACAAAAGTCTTTGATGAATTTCGCCGCATTGATGCGATCAAAGGACAAACTGGGAGGGGTGCAGGTGGCATTACGGATGTGACGTGGCGGAGAGATGCGATCGCCTCTGTGCTCGCAGAATGTCCTGTGGGTAAGTGGGTTATGTTTCATGACTTTAGCCAATATCTAGTCGCAACGGGCCATAGGTTTGAGGTGACGGAGGAACCTTACTATCTGTATATTGGTGAACCTGGGTATGGAAACTTATCAGAATTGAGTGGCGACAGTTGGCGGATTCTGGAAGAACGATATATGCGGTGTTTTTTGTTTGAGTATGCTGCTACTTTGGGAATCATTGATGTTGCATATGTCGATCCGTTACTCATACCATCCGATTATGACTATCTTTGGGGAACGGACAATCTGGAATTCTTGAGTCGTTATGATGGCTTAGTATATTTTCGCTTGACGGCTTTGGGGGCTTATTGTTTGGATTTGACGGATAAGTATATTCCGCCAGCAATTGAGGTTCGTCAAACGCTGCGGGTATTGCCGAATCTAGAAATTATTGCGGCGGGAGATGGTGTCGAGACATCTGATGCGATCGTCCTTGATATCTATACTAAGAAAGTTTCGGATGTGGTGTGGCGTCTCGATCGCCCAAAAATCTTTGTAGCCATTGAAAACGGATATCCATTAGCCGAGTTTACAGAGTTTTTGGACGCCCGGAGTATTGAACCGCTGCCGCAAACTGTGCAACAATTTCTGACGGATGTTACAGAGCGATCGAATAGCGTGCAAGATATAGGTAGTGTCAGATTGATTGAATGTACTACCGCCCATATAGCATTGCTGATTGCGAATGATTCCCGTACTAAAAAGTTCTGTCAGTTGGCGGGCGATCGCACTGTAGCGGTTCCATTGGGCCAGGAAACGAAATTTCGCACCGCCCTGCGACAAATGGGTTATGTCTTACCCCAGTCGGATAAATAATACACCTGATATTATGAGTATCAACAATCGCGCGAAAACCTTTGTATCTTTCGTTTATAGCCGAGGCAAGATCCCCCTAAATCCCCCTTAAAAAGGGGGACTTTGAGCAGCATCCTGCCCCCCCACAAGAGTATTTGTAGGGTGCGTCGCTGGCGATAAATCCCTAAATGCGATCTACAATCTCGATCGCGACGCACCTTTCACATAGACTGGAATAAATAAACCAAACATTTCTCTTCCTTCTTCCTTCTCCCCTCTTTTTACCCTGATCGAACTCGAAGGGATTTTTTCCTTCTATCAACTATCAACTATCAACTGTCAACTGCCAACTGTCAACTATCAACTATCAACTGTCAACTGCCAACTGTCAACTGCCAACTGCCAACTGTCAACTGCCAACTGCCAACTGTCAACTGTCAACTATCAACTGTCAACTGTGAATTATGAGTTATGTTGCTGAAAATGCTTTAATCGTGCAGAGCGATCGCTCAATTTTACTAGAAGTTCACGCCCCTACAGCGAAATTAGCACGAGAAGCGATCGCACCTTTTGCCGAATTAATCAAAAGTCCCGAACACATCCACACCTATCGGATCACGCCCTTGAGTGTGTGGAATGCCAGGGCGGCGGGAATGTTAGTTGAATTGATGATCGCAGCGCTGCGAAAGTATGCTAAATATGATATTCCAGAATCGGTAGCGCAGGAAATTGAACTACTCGGTACGCGCTACGGATTGACGGTAATTGAAAGGATTGATGCGGAAAATCCCAATTTACAACTGCGGATTGTCGATCGCCCGCTGACGGAGTTGTTAGTGCGGGACGATCGCGTAAAACCGCTGTTAGGTAAGCGGATTTCGGATCTTTGCTTTCAAGTTGATGCGGGGAATCGGGGTGTACTCAAACAAGCTTTGCTAGCAGTAGGTTATCCGGCGGAAGATTTGGCTGGATATATCGAGGGTGCCGAGTTGGCGATTGCGTTGCGCGATCGCACTTTAGGAGGCGACTTACCCTTCAATTTGCGCGCCTATCAAAAGGAAGCCGTAGAGGCATTCTATCAAGGCGGAGAGGTTAGAGGTGGCAGTGGGACGATCGTCCTACCATGCGGGGCTGGTAAGACGATTGTGGGGATGATTGCGATGAGTTTGGTGCAGCAAAAGACACTGATTCTCACCAGCAGTTTGACTTCGGTGCACCAGTGGCGCAGGGAAATATTGGACAAGACGAGTTTAACTGAAGATGCGATCGCCGAGTACAGCAGCAACAGCAAAAAAACGGCTTCTGTAACTCTCTCGACTTACCAAATGCTCAGTTATCGATCGACTAAAGATGATGAATTCCCCCACTTCGAGTTATTTAACGCGCAATCCTGGGGACTGATTATCTATGATGAAGTTCATCTATTACCCGCACCGATATTTCGGATTACCGCCGACTTACAAGCGCGACGGCGGTTAGGTTTAACTGCGACATTGATTCGCGAAGACGGGAAAGAAGGCGATGTTTTCACGCTAATTGGCCCGAAGCGCTATGACGTACCTTGGCGGGAATTGGAAGGACAGGGATTTATTGCTACAGCTAATTGTACCGAAATCCGCGTCGCCCAAAATGAGGCAGAAAAAATGGAATATGCCCTAGCGCCGCGCCGCAGTCAGTTTCGGATTGCTGCGGAAAATCCGGGTAAGTTGGATGTGGTGCAAGGTTTGTTGCAAAAGGAGGCGGGACACCGTATTTTAATTATTGGTGAGTATCTCGAACAGTTGGATGCGATCGCCCGAGTTACCGATTTGCCACTGATTACGGGGAAGACAAAACAGGTTGAGCGCGATCGGTTATACGAAGCATTCCGTCACAAAGAGATTCCCGGATTAATTCTATCTCGCGTGGGCAATTTTGCCGTCGATTTACCCGATGCCGATGTGTTAATTCAAGTATCAGGTAAATATGGTTCTCGCCAAGAAGAAGCGCAGCGCCTCGGACGGATTCTCCGGCCTAAATCTGACGGACATACTGCGAGTTTTTATACATTAGTGTCGCTACAAACTTGCGAGGAAGATTTTGCGCGACACCGCCAACTGTTTCTGACTGAACAGGGCTACAGTTATACTATTGAGGTTCAAGGCGATGGTTAGTTGGCTTGGCAGGATAGACCGGGTGCATCTCATTTTTGCAAATATACTCGTAGGGGCGAAGCCCTTCCCAAATTGAGATGCACCCATCGATTAAGTTAAGCTATAATAGACTGATTGCAACCTTAACCTAAACATGACTCAAGCTGAAAAGACTTCTATTTTTCAAAAAGCAATAGATACCGTAGAAGCTCTCTCGCCTGAAGAGCAGAATATGCTGATCGATATCATTCAAAACCGTCTTAAGCAACAGCATCGCGATGAACTATTGAAAGCAGTTGCCGAGTCAGAAAAAGATTATGAAATAGGCAATGTGCGTCGAGGTACAGTTGCCGACTTGATGGCGGAGTTAGATGAGTGAAAACTTTAATTTGGAGTTCAGCCTTTACTCGTGCGCTCAAGCGTTTAGTTCGCCAAAATCCGCAATTGCGCTCTTTAGTTGAGCAAACATTACAACAACTTGCTGAAGAGCCATTTGCTCCTACTTTACGGACTCATAAACTCAAAGGAGATTTATCGGATAGATGGTCTTGTTCCATTGACTATAGCAATCGAATTGTGTTTAAATTTGTTCATAATTCAGATACAGATGAAGCAGAGATTTTACTGCTGACTCTTGGCTCTCATGATGATGTTTACTAAGTTTTATGAATACAGCCTCTAATTGCTTGGATGATTATGAAATGCTGGATGACTGTATATAACTGCTGATGGGATAGGATTTTAGCGATCGAAATTGTGATCGGCGTGATTTGCAAACATGGAACTACAAAACTTGGCTGCGTTATAAATAAACCGATCAACGCTTAAGGAAGGTAATTGAAATGTCAGAAACAATCAATTTTGAGCAAGCCGTGTTAGAGAATCTGCGACAGTTGCCAACTGAGAAACAAGAAGAAGTCCTCGACTTTGTACAATTCCTCGTGCAAAAAGCGTCACAGAAAAAGCAGTTATCCAGCGAAAGTTCTGAGTCTAACAATTCGCCAACAACCGCACCTACTCTCAAGCTCTCACTTACAGAAATTGCTAGGTTGCCGATCGCAGAACGCCATAAAATACTAGCACCATATATAGCAGCTACAGCCGAAGATTTTTTGACTTATCCTGAATTAACGGAGTTTTCGGTACTTGATGGCGAAGAATCTTTAATTGACTCAGCTATTACTCGCAGCCACGAGGCTTTTTTGAACAGCTACGCACCCGAAGACGAAGGACTTTATGATGACTATTGAATCGGGTGATTTTTGGGTAGCAAATATTCCCTTTACAGGTGGCGCAGGCTCTAAAAAACGTCCCATACTTTTATTGTGGTTGGATGGCGAGGATGTGGTAGCAGCAGCCGTCACCTCTGCCAAACCCCGCAGTCAAACTGATGTATTTCTTAATGATTGGCAAGCCAGCGGTTTGCGTATTGCTTCAACAGTGCGTTTATCTAGATTAGATTGTTTGGAAAAGTCTTTGTTGCTGGCGAAAATCGGACAAATTTCTCAAGCAGATGCAGAAGTAGTGAAACGAGTTTGGGATTTGTATGTTAAGCCTCAATTTTAATGATAAAGCGATCGCCCTTACAACTCCCACAACCCATGCCCAACCACAATACTTAATAAAAACTTTACAAAAGTTACCATGTTGCCCAACACGAGTTAGAGTTATCCTCTAAAATCCAGCAATCCTGCAAAGCGTCAACCTTCCCGTCACTTACGATGTCACATTAGCCAGATGTCCCGATTTATTGATACTCGACTACGGCTTAATTAAAACAGCGCCGCAAAAGACATCAAATAAATGTTAAGCAGCGCAACATATCTAAATCTAGTAAAATTTGACATCTACCGATATCTGAGTGAAAATCGTCTTATTTCATTAGCAGCTTCTTGCCGTAGATTTATTGATTCAAGCCTACCTAGCTCTTGCCACACCACATTAATAGGCATAAGTACGCCATTATTCACTTGAATAGTAGGGTATTCACAACCTGGATAATCTTCTCTAATAACCCAATCACCTTTTACTCTGCGTCGTATAACCTCTCCTACATAGGCAACTAGATTATCGTATAAATCAGCTTGAAGTTTTTCAAATCCATAACTTTCAGCCTTGCTAGATACAATGTCTAAACTTTTGTATGAATAATCCAACTCCTCATCCAAAATATCTAAATAAATTGTTAACTCATTAATCAATTCATCAACCTTGTTAACAAGCTGTAATTTGTTTTTTGAAAAATATATCCAATGACTTACAGAATTACCCCGGTTATTAGCATAGTCATCCCTCACCTTCTGTGTCCATCGAATTTTCCTCACAAAATATTCTTTAGAGTAAATATCTCCTCTACCAGGAATTGAAAATCCTTTGGGATCGAAAACAAATAGAAATCTATCATTTGATAACTCATAAATTTGAGGCTGATTCTTGTATCCAGTGCTATATGTCTCCTCAAAGAACTTTGTAAACTCCTCATGCAGTCTTCCCTCAGATTCTATTAATTCCTGAACCTGATTTCTTTTGAGCCGTTTCGCATTAAGAGATTTCTTCTTTCCCATTTTGATAATAAGTTTAAATGCAACTAATAGCCTAAGTCAAAATAATTGAGCAATTCGTAAACAGTATTTACTGTTTTTTGGCAGGATTCGCAAAAAGTTCTGCACAAGTTGAAAACTCTATTTGATTTATCCGTCAAAAATCTCAATTCTCAAACCTTACCATCCAAACTAAAAAACCCAAAATTTGCTCTACTGGCGGTAAGGAGTAAATATTCAGGTCGATGGTTACTTCGTTTCCAATAAGCTGAAGAAATTGCCATTGGAGACCATTAGTAACACAACCATAGAGGGTAGGTAAAGGTTTTTGTTTAGCTTCATTAAATTTCTGTGCCGCCACCATTTCTGCAACACACTGACCAATTCCTGTTTTTAAATCTGCCTGTTTTGCCTCTACAATAATAATGGCGGGTGCTTCAATTGCTAATTGTTCTGTGGAACAACTGATCAAAAAGTCGCAGCGTCCATTCAATCCCAGAGATTCGTCTACGTTGAAATCTTCCCCAGAGAACAGACTAATTTGACGGTTGACAATGCGGCGAACCTCTACAAGCACAGGGCTAATAATTAGCTCCGATCTGGCTTTTTCGCTGCCTGTAGCTACAGCAAGTGGCAAGGTTTCTTCCAGAGTTGCCGCCAGACTAATACTGGGTTGGATGGGGGCAATTTTAGGGAGAAATCTGATTCCTTCTACTGTGGTTAAATTGAAGGCTTCTTTAACCTTGCTGATGGTTGTGAATTGACTGTATGGCATATTTTTGTGGCTCTCATTAACTAATATATTGTTTCTGTGTCAAAAATGAAATTTTATACATTTTCTATTTCTGTACTTTCTTCTGTTCCATTGTATTGAGCAGTTGCGACAAATTCTGATTGAGAATTTCATACCCTTGTTCGTTCAAGTGTAGTTCATCGCTTCTATATTTCGGTAATATCATTCCCTGACTATCGCCAAGAATAGGGAATGTATCGAACACTATGATTTTCTCTCCAGCTAATGTAGCGATGTAAGTATTGACTTCTTTAATTGCCCGACTTATATCATCAGACCAAAAAGGCTTGCGTTCTAGTGGCACTTCTCCGACTGGGAAAATAGTAGTCACGATTACTACTGCACCTAGATTCTTAGATTCTTCGACAATTCGTTTAATATTTGCTTGACAATTGGCAACGATCGCATTTCTGCTTTCAGGAAACAAGGGAATGGTTTTCAGATCGTTGACACCAACTTGGATAATTACGATTTTGGGTTTTAAGGAACTCACATGATAGGCAGGCAAATCTCTCGATCGCCTGAACAGAGGTTTGAGAACCAATTCCCCGGTTAATAAACTCATATTCACCGAGATTCGGTGATGTCCAACTGGCGGCCCTGGAGTCACCAAAGAAAACCACACGGGTTTGCTTGGTATTAGTAACTGGCTGGGCATCGATCGGATGGTTGTTCAATCCCAGAGGATCTAAACGAGTTTGATTGAGTTCGCGATAATACTGTTTGGCTCGACCCAAAAGCAGAATATTTAGGAAAATTGAACTTCCTAGCACTAATAAAAGAGCGATCGACAGAATAGTAGGTTTGCTCACTGCCATGTTTTTGGAATTGCGCTGCAATTTAATGTCATATCTTAGGAGAACTCAATATCGATATACTAGCGATATTTAGCTGCATAGCTATCCATTCATCCTAAGTTATGTTCCTTCAAATTCTCCCATTGCTCCCAGCCGAATAGTGATTAACTCTACATCGGTTAACGCTTCATGCGCTCCTTGTCTTGTTCCTTTTGGGGTTGTCCAAAAGCATCCCGCTTCACACACCCGATCGCCCGTTTTAAGACTACCCGAAACGACGAATACATACTCATCAGCCGGATGAGTATGAACTGGAATAATTGTACCTTGCTTCATCTTCAAGCGATGAATCGATCCTTGCGGCACAGGCTCAGCTAATACCACCCAACTTGTCCCAGGAAACACCGATAAATCAGCGAATTGTTGTGTGGATAAGTCTTGAAAACTTTGAGTCATAGGTTTTATTCTCGCCGTGCTGTACATTCATTATACCGATCGCCCTTACAACCCCCCCCAGCCCATGCCCAACCACAATACTTAATAAAAACTTTACAAAAGTTACCATGTTGCTCAACACGAGTTAGAGTTATCCTATAAAATCCAGCAATCCTGCAAAGCGTCAACCTTCCCGTCACTTATCCAGTGGTTCGATGACTCACACCCAAAGCACCAAAACCGCCACCCCTACTGCAATTTATTCCTTGACAATTGCTCCCGCCTGTGTATTGCGCGGTCAAAACGCTCTATCACAAGCCGGAAATGCGATCGCCCGTTTCGGAAAGCGGCCCCTAATAGTCGGCGGTAGCAACTCCCTCGCCGCCGCCCAACCCTACCTGCAACCAATCCTCGAAGGCAGGGCGAGCCAGGGGGCATCGCCCCTACAATCCGCGCAAACAGCCTACGGCAAGGATTGCAGCGAAACCAGCCTCGAAACCCTCCGCGCAGCCGTCCAAACCCACAAAGCCGACTTCATCATCGGCGTCGGCGGCGGCAAAGCCTTGGATGCAGCCAAACTCCTCGCCCATCAGTGCAAAATGGCGATCGTCACCATCCCCACATCAGCAGCCACCTGCGCCGCTTGGACAGCACTTTCTAACATTTATTCCGAACAAGGTGCGTTCCAATACGATGTCACATTAGCCAGATGTCCCGATTTGTTAATACTGGACTACGGCTTAATTCAAACAGCACCGCAGCGGACATTAGTAGCAGGAATTGGAGATGCGATCGCCAAATGGTACGAAGCATCAGTCAGCAGCGGACACTCAGAACAAACTCTGATAATTTCTGCCGTCCAACAAGCTAGAATCCTGCGCGATATCCTGTTCCAAAAAGCAGCCGCCGCCCTCAAAGAACCAGGTAGCGAAACCTGGCAAGAAGTCACAGACGCCACCGTATTGCTAGCAGGAGTAATCGGCGGAATTGGCGGGGCCGGGTGTCGCACCGTTGCCGCCCACGCCGTCCACAACGGCCTAACTCATCTATTAGCAAGTCACGGCACATTGCACGGCGAAAAAGTTGCCTACGGCATATTAGTGCAACTGCGGCTAGAAGAAATTCTGCAAAACAATCAACTAGCAGCAACCGCCAGACAGCAACTGCTAAAATTCTACGCCGAGATTGGATTGCCTCAAACTTTAGACAACTTAGGACTCGGAGACGTTAGCCTCACACAATTGCAGCGCGCCGCCGAAATAGCCTGCCATCCCAATTCGGACATCCACAGACTGCCATTTAAAGTTGTTCCCGAACAATTAATGGCAGCGATGGTTTCTACCACCGCACCTGTGGGAGAATTGAAAATCAAGAATTAAAAAAGTTTGTAGTAAGGACTTTAGTCCTTGAAAGGTTGCCCTAGAAAGCACTGAAATCCTTACTACTAACCAGGCAAAATCCGATGTTTTCTACCGCACAACTTGTGAGACAATTAAAAATTAATAATTAAAACAGTTTGGAGTAAGGACTTTAGTCCTTAAAAAACTGTGTGAGAAAGGACTTCAGTCCTTACTACGAACCCGAAAAACAACTAATAACTGATACACAAAAAATGACTTTGGATTGGATTAGCCCTGCTGACAGGTTGCAAAAACTACCGCCCTACGTATTTGCCCGTCTCGACGAACTCAAAGCCCGCGCCCGCGAACAAGGACTAGATTTAATAGACTTAGGAATGGGAAACCCCGACGGTGCGACTCCGCAACCGGTAGTAGAAGCCGCCATCGCAGCTATCCAAAATCCTGCAAATCACGGCTATCCGCCCTTTGAAGGAACTGCCAGTTTTCGCCGTACAATTACCAAATGGTACAGCCGCCGCTACAATGTTGAACTCGATCCAGAAGGGGAAGCATTACCTTTATTGGGTTCTAAAGAAGGTTTAGCGCATTTTGCGATCGCCTATATCAATCCCGGCGACTTAGTATTAGTACCGAGTCCCGCTTATCCCGTATTATTTCGCGGCCCAATCATCGCCGGTGCCAAAGTTCACAACATCATCCTCAAACCAGAGAATGACTGGGTAATTGACTTAGGTTCCATTCCCGACAGCGTAGCCGAACAAGCCAAAATACTCTACTTTAATTATCCCAGCAATCCGACCGGAGCAACGGCCCCCCGCGAATTTTATAAAGATATTGTTGCTTTCGCACACAAACATCAAATTTTGTTGGTTCACGATTTGTGTTATGCGGAATTAGCCTTTGACGGCTATCAACCGACAAGTTTATTAGAAATTCCCGGCGGCAAAGAAATCGGAGTTGAATTTCACACCATGTCAAAAACCTACAATATGGCCGGCTGGCGAGTCGGTTTTGTAGTTGGAAACAGCCGGATCATTCAAGGTTTGCGAACTTTAAAAACTAACTTAGATTACGGCATATTTTCTGCCTTGCAAGCAGCAGCAGAAACAGCGTTGCAATTACCAGATAGTTACTTGCACGAAGTGCAGGAACGCTACCGCACTCGCCGCGATTTTATGGTTGCAGGATTGGCAGAATTGGGGTGGAATATTCCTAAACCTCTGGCTGCAATGTATCTTTGGGTTCCTTGCACTCAGGGCATGAGTTCGACAGATTTTGCCCTGAATGTTTTGCAGCAAACGGGTGTTGTTGTGACTCCTGGTAATGCTTTTGGGCCTGGTGGTGAAGGATATGTGAGGGTTAGTTTGATTGCAGATTGCGATCGACTGGGAGAAGCTTTGCGCCGTTTGAAACAAGCAAACATTCGCTATTAATTACTGGTTACTGGTTATTGGTTATTGGTTAGTTGTTGGTGATAAGCTGCTCTGCATTTAAATTGTATATCAAAAAAGACTCAAAATCTTGTGGGGTGTCCCGCCTGCCCTGAATATGCAATAGACATCTCCAGAAAAGCCAGTTTTGAACAGGCAGGATGCTTGTTCCACAAGAATTATTGGAGATGTCTAATTTAAATGCCCAATTCCCAATTCCCAATGCCCAATTCCCAATTCCCAATTCCCAATTCCCAATGACTATAACGTTTTAATTTGCTCGATCGCCCAGTTGAACGTTTCCATAACTTGCTGGAGGGCAAATTCGTCTTCCAAAGTAGATAAAGCCAGACTCGGCGACCTTCTCTCGCCCGGTTCTGTAGGTAGCGAAAGACCGATCGAACTTAGCTTATTTCTCAATTCCAGCCAATTTTTTTCTGCATTAAATGGCGGTTGGGAACCGTAATTGTCAGCAGAAATCTCCATTCTGCCAGCAATATCTACAGTGAATAACTGATATGGTTTTCTGCCTCTGTGATGCAACCCGGCGGCGAAACCGCCGTAGGTGTCCCCCGTTCCCCAATGGATTTGAATTTCGGGTTCTTGACTTTTTGCCCAAAGGTATATAGCTCTTGCCATTTGCGCCTCGTCCGCGCCTTGTCTGGCTTTGATTTCCGCAAAAAATGACGATTCATCCCAGCGCCTTCTTTCGCGCATTGCGTTGGATTTTTTATGCTGTGCTTCGGCTGTCTGACCGATCACTCTGGGAACCAAGGTTCTCAAACCGTCTTCACTTACATATTGCTTAATTTCCAGGGCCAAAACTTCAACCGGATCCATTTGTTCGTTGAGAAATTCCACAACTCGGCGCATTTCAGCGGAAATCTCGTCTGCTACAAATACTAAGCGAATTTTACCGGCTTGCAAATTAGTTTTAACTTTCTGCCAAAATAGGTCTTCATTAGCATCCGCACCGAGAAACTCTTCAAAAATCTGTTCGGGATCGCGACCCCGATCGCGACAATTGGCTTCAAACAGAGCAATAATTGAATCTATTGGCCAGTAAACCAACGCATTAGCAGCATAGTCGATCGACTGACCTAAAACTTTTTGCCGGAGTGCAGCATTAGGAGTGCGCCTGACATCCACCAAAGTAGGAACTGCATTTTGGTCGAGAAACAAATGATCCAGCGACCATTGGACGGCAGTTTCCTCATCGGTGGGCACTGATTCCCGTGAAATTAACAGCCACTTCCGCGCCGTCGCCCGATCGATTTGATCTCCGGCAATCAGATTAGGATAAGTTACAAGCAAGTCTTGTAACTGGTCTTCCGAGTCGTAGGGCTGTTCCATCATTTCTACCAGCCTGTCGTCGTCCTGAATCAGATAAATACCTCCAGCCATGCACATCCACCTACTTAATTTTAGATTTTAGATTTGAGAATTCAGGCTTAGTCAGTTGATAGTTGACAGTTGACAGTTGACAGTTGACAGTTGTCATTAGTCATTAGTCTTCAGCCTATGATATCGTTTTCGGTTGCATCGGAATTATGTAGTGCAAGCGTCCATAGCGAACGATTGGTTCCCGAGTGAGACGCTCGCACGCTCCATCATTCAAATATATTATTCCGATGCTACCGGATTTGATATGACTTCACAAGGCGCAAGGCATTAGTCATTGAGCATTCTTGATAATTAAAGAATTAAAGAAAAATTTGGAATTTAAGAATTTTTCTTGACAACTGTCAACTGTCAACTGTCAACTGTCAACTGTCAACTGTCAACTGTCAACTGTCAACTGTCAACTGTCAACTGTCAACTGACAACTGTCAACTGACAACTGTCAACTGACTACTGACAACCAGTAAATACTCGCTGTGCTGGCCCAGTCATGTAAATCCGCCCAGAAACTTCTGCCCATTCGATTTCCAAAACGCCACCGGGGAGTTCAACAGCAGTTGTCCGATCGCACTTTCCGACCAACACCCCAGCCACCACAGCAGCACAAGCACCAGTCCCACAAGCTAGAGTAACACCTGCGCCCCTTTCCCACACCCGCATTTTTACGTAGTCCCGTCGTATCACTTGAATAAATTCGGTATTTATACGCTGCGGGAAGGCTGGGTGGTGTTCAAATTGAGGGCCGAGAGTTTCCAAAGCCACAGCCGAAACATCTTCTACAAACGTAATGCAGTGAGGATTTCCCATGCTGACACAGGTAACAGACCAAGATTTATCAGCAACTTCGATCGGCACATCTATCACTTTGGCATCTGGTGCAGCCAAAGTTGTCGGAATTTCCGCAGCCAGCAACCGGGGAAGTCCCATATCCACCTTAACCTGACCGTCCGATCGCAATTCGGGGCTAATCACACCCGCCAGAGTGTGGATGCGATACTCAGTCTTAGATTTACTCCCCCCCTTAGCAAGGGGGGGCTGGGGGGGGTGAATTTCCGCTGCTTCCAAATCGGCGATAAACTTAGCCAAACAGCGAATCCCGTTGCCGCACATTTCCGGTTCCGAACCGTCGGAGTTAAAAATCCGCATCGTATAGTCAGTGCCGTTTTGACCCGGAAGAGCAAAAATCACGCCGTCTGCGCCGATCCCAAAATGTCGATCGCACATGGACACAGCTTGTTCTGGTGTTAAAACTGGTTCTGAGGAGTGGCGGTTGTCAATCAGAATAAAATCATTGCCCAGTCCGTGATACTTCGCAAACTCGATCGACATAAAAACAAACCTCTGTTGACAGTTGACAGTTGACAGTTGACAGTTGACAGTTAATAGTTGACCCAACGACTGCGTTTATCCGCTCGCGTAGCCGAAGGGCGATCGGGTAAAGCAGTTGACCCTTCGTCTACGCGAACCCGCAAGCAGTTGACAGTTGATAGCAAAAAAATGACTAATGCTGTTCGCGATCGGGGACAGCACTAATGACCGATGACTAATGACTAATGATTAATGACTAATAACCAATTTACCCATTTCCCAGTATGTCTGAATTTGAGACCGGATTGCCCAGCGTTCGCTTAATACAAAGCTACATCAAAGACAAAGAACAGTTAGAGATCAAACTGATGACTGGCGACTTGTTAGCCGGCAGAATTTTTTGGCAGGATCATAGCTGCATTTGCCTCCTCGATGCCTCAGAAACACAAATTCTGATCTCGCGATCGGCAATTGCTTATCTCAAACCCAACGCGTGAAGAAGAGGGGGAGAGGGGGAGAGGGGGAAAATCTTTCCTGTTCGCTCTTCCTTCCATCCGTTATATCGTTTCCGGGTGCATCGGAGTTATATAGTGCGAGCGTCTCGCTCGCGAACCAATCGCGAGCGAGACGCTCGCACTACATAATTGAAATATATTATTCCGATGCTACCGGATTTGATATTACATCCGTTACATCCCCTACAGGGCTTCCGTCTTCCGTCTTCCGTCTTCCGTCTTCCGTCTGACTAATAACGTTCGATCGCGCGGACAGCACCAATGCCCCATGCCCGATGCCCGATGCCCGATGCCCGATGCCCGATGCCCGATGCCCCATGCCCCATGCCCCATGACTAATCGCTAAATAGCTTTTCGCTAACTTGGGCGGTGACAAAAGGCAGCTTTAAGGCTGGTTGCGGCAGCGGAGGCGAGGCCGTCCGCTGCATCAAGCCGAGCTCGTAGAAGCCGCCGCACAGCAGCAAACGATCGCCCTCTTGCAAATCAGTAGTTCCATCCGGCCAGCGAGTAAACTTCCCTTCCCGGCGGATCGCCCGCACCTGCACCCCATACTGAGTGAGCAAATCTACCTCTGACAGTTTTTGGCCAACCCAAGGACTGTTGGCTGGTAACCTCAACCACTGACAAGAACTGTCGCCCTCGGGGACAGCAACTTCGCCCTTCGCCAGCAACTCAAAACTAATCAGTTCTTCCGGTTCACCCACTACCAAAAGTCGATCGCCCGACAGTAAAGCAGCCTTCCCGTTAGGATAATCAATTTCCTCGCCATCTTCGCGGACGATCGCCATCACGCTGACCCCTGTCAACTGCCGCAAGTTAGTTTCTTCCAGAGTCATCCCACCAATGGGAGAGCCCTCCGGTAAGTTGTACCAATCGCCGTTGAGATCTCGAACCGCCACTTTCAAATCCCGCGAAACCGCCAAAGGTTCCCGCGCCGGCCGCAATTCCAGATAGCGGCTGCTGCGAATTTGCTGCACATCTCGCCCAATAGCCATTGCTGACAAACCCATCCCAGCCAGCAAGTGGGCAGACAGTTCTAAACTAGCCTCAAACTCCGGCTGCACAACTTCCCAAGCCCCCAGTTGGTAAAGCAGTTCAATATCTTTATCTTTGTTGGCGCGCACCACAATATCCAAATCCGGGACTAATTCTAAAGCCCGCTTCAGACACAAGCGAGTGCTCATCGGATCGGGAAGAGTAATCGCCATTGCTTTGGCGCGTTCTACCCCGGCGGCTTCCAATACGTGCAAGCTAGCAGCATTCCCGTAAATGTAAGGAATTCCTGACACTCTGCATTCTTGAATTCTGCTTTCCGACTCGTCGATTACCACAATTGAACAGTTGCGGCTTTGCAGCACTTTGACTAAATTTCTGCCAACTCGCCCGTAGCCACAAACCACAACATGATTTTGTTCCGGCAAAGTTTCAGCTATTTCGACAGGTTGAGATGTTTGGTCAAAATAGCGCTGCAAAGGCCCGAAATTTTCCGCCCACTTGAATAACTGTGGCACGCTTCTCAATACAAACGGCGTCAGCACCAAGGTGACTGCTGTCGTTCCTAAAATTAATAGGTAAACGTTTCGCGAAACCAGTCCCATAGCTTGGCCAGAACTAGCGAGTACAAAGGAAAATTCTCCGATTTGAGCTAAGCCCAAACCTGCGATTAATGCTGTTTTTAGGGGATAGCCAAATAATCGGACGATCGGCGTTACAATCAAGAATTTGCCGACAAATACTAGAAATACCAGTCCTAGAATTAACTCTAGATGGTTCCAGAGAAACACCGGGTCGATTAACATTCCGATGGTAACAAAAAATAAGGATGCAAAAATATCTCGCAAAGGCTCGACATAAGTTAGAGTTTGGTCGGCATATTCCACCTCCGAAATCATTAAACCCGCCACAAATGCGCCCATCTCGATCGAGAAACCCAGATATTCTGTCAGCAGCGCAATCCCTAAAGCCAAAACCACAACTCCCAGCAAAAACAGTTCCCGGCTTTCTGTTCTCGCGAGGTAGCGCAGCAACTGCGGTACGATCCAAATGCCCGCTACTACTGCACCCGCAGCAAATAATCCGATCCGCACCAGGGCCCAGACTACCGTCATGCCGATCGCCTCTGCGGGCTGGTTGAGGGCCGGCAAAACTGCCAGCATTAGCCCCAAAGCCAAATCTTGAACTACCAAGATTCCCAGCATGACTTGTCCGTGGGAAGTACCGCCTTCATTGCGTTCCATCAAGCATTTGAGTACAACCGCCGTCGAGGAAAGCGACAGGATTGCCCCTAAAAACACCCCTTGGGCAGGGGATTCTACCCAGCCTACACCCAAGGAAATTGCAGTAGTAATGGCGATCGTCAGCACAATTTGCAAGCCCCCCCCGCCCAGACTAATTGCTTTAACTCGATTTAGTTCGGCGAATGAAAACTCTACTCCCAAAGCAAACAACAGAAAAGCCACACCAAATTCTGCCAGGGTGTCTACCTGAACTAATTCTTTAATCAGCCCCAAACCGGCCGGCCCAACTACGATCCCTCCCAGGAGGTATCCGAGAATTACCGGCTGTCGCAACAACGATGCAAAGAGTCCTCCTGCTGCGGCAGCAGCGAGAACTAGAACTAAGTCAACAATCAGTCGGAAGTCTTCTTGCACAACTTTATGAAAAAAGTGTAAAGTTATATTATAGTGTTTAATGTGTTGACTATGTTGGGGGGCGTTGACTATAGTTGAGTAGCAAGCCCAACTGCCACTCTTGAACAAGGTATTTTCTAATGACAAAGAGTTCAAATCCTCACAAAAAGCTTAATCTCTTGCAAGTTTATCGAGGGATTGGGGCTTTATTGGTGGTAATGTTTCACGTCAACCAGATGAGCACGGAAAGATTAAATCAAGTTACTTTTTTTAATTTATTTCAGGCTGGGTGGAGTGGTGTTGATTACTTTTTTGTATTGAGCGGTTTTATCATGGTCTACGTTCACCGATCGGCGATCGGTAAAAAAGACCAGTTAAAATCATTTTTAGTCAAGCGCTGCGTGCGAATTTACCCAATCTACTGGATAATTACTCTGACAGTTGTGTTTTTCTTTCTACTGATTCCAGGTTTTGCTAATGCTCAAGACTTAAGTTTGGACAAGATAATTCTGTCGCTGCTATTGATTCCTCAATATGGCAAGCCAATTCTCGATGTAGGTTGGACTTTAGTTTACGAAATTTATTTTTATGTATTGTTCAGCATAGCTATCTGGCTAAAACCTAAACAGTCTGTGCCTCTGCTGTCGGCTTGGCTATTTGTCACATTTCTACATTTTTCTAAAGTAGTAACATTTCCCGATGCTTTTTTCTTGCTGAATCTAGTATTTGGCAATATGAATCTAGAATTTGTTTTGGGTGGCTTGGCTGCGTATATCGTGCTTAAATATAACAATAAGATTACTAATTACAGATGGATATTATTTGGGATAGCAAATTTAGGATATGTTATTTTAGGACTGTTTGTGGCTTGGGGCAACATTGAGTTCGATCGGATCAAGACTTTTGCAGTGCTGGCAGCTATATTAATCGTTGCTGCAACTTCGATCGACCTTAAGGATTCTCCGAGACTTCCTTATCTTTTAATTTTCCTGGGCGATGCCTCATATTCAATATTTCTGCTCCACAGCCCGGTGATATCAGCAACTACAAAAATTGTGCAAAAGGCAAATTTAGGAAAATATTTCGACGGTTTCTTTGCTCCGGCTATGGTGGCATTGTTTGCTGTAGTTGTCGGCTGCATATTCTACTCTTTCATCGAAAAACCATTGACAGTTTATCTGCGGAAAAATATTGTTGAAAAAATGTTTCTTCCGAAGGCGCAAGCCAGCTAATTGTAGGGTGCGGATCTGTGAGATGTGCGGTGCGATCGAGCTTAACTTGCGATCGATTTACCGCAATACGTCAGCAGGGGGGGGATTTTGAGGTGTAGGGTGCGTCGCAATCCAGAATCTCGGTAAAAAATCGAAAAATCTAAAAGCGACGCACCACAGGGTTTAATTAGTTCGATCGCACTTTATTTTCCATGGTGCGTCGCTGTGAGATTGTCGATCGCATTTGCAGATTGTAGAAGAATCCGCACCCTACAAACTAGACAAAAACAAGAGCTACACGAAAACCGCAGCCCACGACGCAGCTACCCACGGAATTCCAGCTACGATAGGCACTGCGGGAATGAACCGCAAAAGAATCCCAGTAGCCACCACGTACCACTCTACCCCTACCTGCGTGACTTTCCCAGCAACTTCCGTCAGTTGGTGCGCCTTCATAATTTTGGTGCCATTTATCGCCACACCATTCGCTAACATTGCCGTGCATATCGTACAGTCCAAAGGCATTAGGGGGAAAACTCCCGACATCTGTTGTTTCTCCTCGGTAGAGTCCTTTGGAAGCGTTTGCGGAGGCTTTGCGTCCGCTATAGTTAACTAAATAAGTGGTAATTATTTCCCCAAAGTGAAATGGGGTTGTTGTACCCGCACGACAGGCATATTCCCATTCTGCTTCACTCAGGAGGCGATACTTTTTCCCGGTTTGTAGCGAAATTTTGTCACAGAATTCGACAGCATCATTCCACGATACTTGCTCTACAGGATGTTTTTCGCCTTTGTAATACGATAGGTTGTTTCCCATTACTGCTTCCCACTGTGCTTGGGTGATGGGGTATTTGCCTGCATAAAAACTGGCTACTGTAACTTGATGCTGCGGATTTTCACAATTCTCTCGTCCTGCTTCTCTGTAAGGAGAACCCATCATAAATTTGCCACCGGGAATGTAAACCATTTCCAGTAAAGTTGAGTTACCTAAGTCTTCAGGGAAGAAGCGAGCAAATGACTTAGTGCGGCTGTTTTCTTTGCCAGAGGAATCGACTGTGATGACATCAAATTTAAATGTGGGTAAATACTTGGAAAACTGTAGTTTTATCTTTAAGTCATTTTTATCCTTCAGCAGTGAGTAGGCCGCTAATTTTATCTGCATTGACTCATCCTGCGGCTCTCCTGACTTTATGGTGTATAATGTAACAAACAATACATTTACTGTCATGGACTTTTATTTAGACTATATATTAGACTTGCCTGGAGTCAAGATT
>NZ_JAEQCT010000012.1:0-1729 GCF_020738205.1 Microcoleus sp. PH2017_24_DOB_U_A | reverse complement strand
TGGGGCGACTCGATACAGAAAAAACTTATCTTTAACCAAGCTTGAATATATTGATCGCTCCTGCTCTTGGTTGGCAATCAATTATTCAGCAAGCCCTATGTAGTTGCGCTTCAGCGCTCTTTCCTGGTATCAGGAAAGAGGGCTAAAGCCCAACAACGTACCTAATTTGTATGATGACAATCAAACAGCAGACCGCTATTACGTTTGACGTTAAGTTAACACTAATGTGCAATTCCATGTCCGGCACTTCAATCATTGACAATCGATCCGATAATTGCTATAGCATAATATAAGCATAAAGTTAATAGTAAAAGTCTGTAAAAATGCCTTATTTAACAGCAGCAAACGACATCAAAGCACTCATCGCTAAATTTTCGCAAGCTAAAATCCTGTGGGTTGACACAGAAATAGCAGACTATAAATCGAACCCCAGATTATCTCTAATTCAAGTGTTAGCTGACTCCACCGATGCGACAGGAGATGCCACGTTTCTACTAGATGTCTTAGATCAACCTGAATTGGCAAAAGACTTCATCAACCAAATCATGGTCAATCCAGATATTGAAAAAGTCTTCCACAGCGCCAGCTATGACATCAGATTTCTGGGTAATGACGACGCCAAAAATGTCACTTGTACATTGCAAATGGCGAGAAAAATTCCAGCTTATATCCTGCCCTTACCCAACCGACAACTCAAAACATTAATCGAAACACTTTGCGGCATTACTTATGTAGATAAAACAGAACAAAGTGGCGATTGGGGAAAGCGTCCCCTGACCCAGAAGCAGCTAGAATATGCCAAGATGGACGCGGTTTATTTAGCTAAAGTGCACAGCCGCTTGCTAGAAATCCTTGCCGAATCTTACCCCGAACCCGCAACGGAAAACTTGATATCCTTGGGGAAAAAATATCAGCAAATAGAATCTCAGTGGAAACCGCTTGATTCAGAAATAGCTGAAGTCAAAGAACGATTTAAAGCAGGAATGATGGCGCAAAAGCTCAAAGATAGCTCTTGTTTTCAGCTTTCCAGTTCGATAACTATGAAAGTTGATTTTATGACGCTGGCGAGACTGACACAAACTCAGCAAATTGATTTAAATTTTCCGGTGACACTGACGAAAGAAATTCAAAAACAGTTAGGTGAACTTATTACTCATCCATCTTTGCAAGTTGAGGATATTGCTAGTTGGCGGTTGAATTCTAATGTACAGCAGCGGCGAAAATCTACTGCTAAGAAAATTGTGCCGGAACCCGAGAGTGAAGATTTAACGGCATTGGGGAAAAGGTATCAAGAAATTTTCCCTGAATGGAAGTTGCTGGATTCGGAAGTTGAGCATCTGAAAGAACGGATTAAAAAAGCAATGTTGGTGCAAAATAAGAGCAATACTCCTGATTTTAAGTTATCTAGTTCTTCGATTTTGAAGGTAGATTTTGCTAGCTTGGCTAAAGTTGTGCAATCTGCGGGAGTTGAATTAGATTTTATGGTGACGCTGACTCAATACATCCAAAAGCAGTTGGGGGATGCGATTAACACAATTGATGTGCAGATTGAGTATATTACCAGTTGGCGGATGACGGCTAAGACTGTGGAAGATGAAGATGAGGAAATCCCGTTTTAAGTAATATCTTGGGTATGTTGTTGCGCTTCAGCGCTCTTTATCTTATGTATGAAAGAGCGCTGAAGCGCAACTACGTACCTAAAAAATAATCCCGCAAAGGTATGTTGTTG
>NZ_JAEQCT010000041.1:34158-77447 GCF_020738205.1 Microcoleus sp. PH2017_24_DOB_U_A | reverse complement strand
ATTTGGAGATGTTCCAATTCCCAATCAAAATCCCAGAAATCATTTTCGGCTCCAATCTCGCATTTTTTCTCGTCTCATACCCTGATTCAGCAACGCCAGATTTTTTACCGCAGAGGGCGCAGAGGGCGCAGAGGGAGGAAAGGAAAAGAGAGAAATATGGTAATCTAATATGACTCTCTTTTCTTTGTTCAGCCTGCAAATACGGAAGTTTTCGCAGACAATTCTAGCTAGTGAAAACTTGATTTGTGTGCGATTAAACTCATAAATTCTTGACGAGTTCTGGAATCTTCAGCAAACACGCCACGCATTGCTGAAGTCGCAGTCCAAGAACCTGGTTTTTGCACGCCACGCATTACCATACACATATGAGTTGCTTCAATTACAACTGCTACACCTTGAGGTTTTAGCAATCCTTGAAGTGCATCAGCAATTTGTGCAGTCAAGCGTTCTTGTACTTGCAATCTGCGGCCGTACATTTCACAAATTCGAGCGATTTTTGACAGTCCAATTACTTTGCCGTTGGGAATGTAAGCAACGTGTGCTTTGCCAATAATTGGCAGAATATGATGTTCGCAGGAACTGAAAATATCAATGTCCCGCACTAATACCATTTCGTTAGCATTCTCTGTGAACACCGCTCCGTTGAGCAGTTCGTCGAGAGATTGACGATAACCTCCAGTTAGAAACTGCAAGGCTTTGACAACTCGTTTCGGTGTATCTCGTAACCCTTCACGGTCTGGGTCTTCTCCCAATCCTAGCAGCAATGTACGCACTGCTTGTCTCATTTCTTCATCTGAGACAGGGGGTTGAGATTGAGTAGGAATTGATGACACTACACCATTTGGAGAAGTCAGTTCTGGGCGAGTAGATAAAGTCATGCTTGCAGTTTGTGAGAATGTTTAACAGTCGGTATGGACTTTTGGTTGCTACCTGATTATAACAAGATTTACAAAATGTAATATTAAAATATTGAGATTTTTTTGGATGAGTTTTATCGATATAAATGTAAAATTTGCCGTTAGTATTTACACGATTTGTGAACAGCAAAAATTGCAACCACTAACGGCGAAATTAAATAGATATCTCCCCAAAAAATTGTCTTGAACAGGCAGGATGCCTGTTCCACACTAAATATTGTCGATACCTAATGTAAAATGTGTCGGCTAGAATCCTGGACGTGATACTTAGATTGATGAAATCTTAAACTAAGCAACTGTTAAGTTGTTCTCGAATTTGAGCAGTATCTAAGTTGCGGCCGATGACTACGAGTTGATTTTTAGGTGGAGTCAACCATTCGTAAGCGTTTAATTCATAGCGCGCGCCGCTAAGTTGAAAAATGTGTCTCATCGGACTGTCTTCAAACCAGAGAATGCCTTTTGCTCGAAATACATCTAAGGGCATTTTTTCGGTGAGGAATTCTTGGAATTTGTGAAGATAAAAAGGTCGATCGCTCTCAAATGATAGCGAAACAAATCCGTCATTGTCTAAGTGATTGGAGTGATGTCTGTGATGGTGATGTTCGTGATGATGTTCGTGATGATGATCCTGTTCGTGATGGTGTTCGTGATGCTCGTGTTTTTCCTCTGCTTCAACACTATCAAAAAGATCGGCTTGTGTTAAACCTACACCCAAAATTAAGGGTAAAGGAACTTCACCGTGTTGAGAGTGGAGAATTCTCGCTCCTTCCTTAACTGTGCGAATGTAAGCTTCTAACTCTTCTACTTTTGCTTGAGGAGCTAAATCAGTTTTGTTCATCAGCACAATATCTGCAAATGCCACTTGTTTTAAAGCTGCTTCGCTGTCAAAATGTTCGGGAGTGAATGTTTCGCTATCGACTACGGTGAGTACAGAATCTAAACTGGTTAAATCCCGCAATTCAGTGCCTAAAAATGTCAATATGATCGGTAGAGGATCGGCAACTCCGGTGGTTTCAATCACCATGCAGTCGATGGGTTCTTCCCGTTCTAAAACTCGGTAGACGGCATCGACTAAGCCTTCGTTGATGGTACAACAAATACAGCCGTTGCTCAATTCTACCATGTCATCTTCGGTAGAAATTAAAAGCTGCGAATCGATGTTGATATCGCCAAATTCGTTAACTAAAACTGCTACTTTTAAATCTTGGCGGTTTTTGAGTATTTGATTGAGTAAAGTGGTTTTTCCACTGCCGAGAAATCCGGTAATTATAGTTACTGGCATTCCTTTTTTGGGAAAATCGGAAATTAAATCTGGGGTTTGTACAGTGAGATTAGTCATTGTCCCTCATCTATTAATTGTAGAAGCCCTGCTGTTAATTGGGAAAGGCACTGCGCTTCCCAAGGCAATTGTCGTTAGCGCAGTCCTCGAAGAGGATCGCACTTGATAGCTGAAATCCAGGCGATACGGGCGATCGCACTAGACTAAGTATGATAATCATTCTCATGATATCTAAAATGTGCTGTAAGCGCAAGCCCTAGAATTATTGCTCAGCTAGCTGATGACTCTTGAACACTTGACTGTCATCTCTTTTCCAGATTAATCCCATGTTACAAACGGGAATTTAAAACAATGTATTGAGGGCGAGTGCGATCGATAATTCCCTCCTGCTCCAGCCGACACATCAGGCGCGTGACGGTAATCCGCGTAATTCCCATCGCCTCAGAAATCTCCTGGTGAGTCAATCTCAGATCGATTAAGATTCCTTGTGCTACTTCCCGACCAAATTTTTTTGCCAACCAAGCTAATAGTTGCACCAATCTATCCCGCAGATATTCGCTACGCACAATGCAGAAAAATTCTTGAGTTTGCTGAAAGTGTCTGAAAATTTCATCTAAGGATTGATAGCACAAATTTTGAGGAATGTAACTCACTTCTACATGAGTTTTGCACTCAATTTGATAAGGTTCAATGCCTGACAGCGAGTGACCGAGTACGTCTCCAACTCCCCAATATCCGAGGGTTATTGGTGTTCCCTGTTCGCTCCAGGTCATGGTTCGGACGGCTCCCCGTTCAATTCGCAGTAAGCCGTTAAAGGGCATGGGTACTAACTGACGGCAGGTGAAAGTCTGCTGTCTGAGATTAGAGTACAAGGCTGGAGTGTAGGTTGAAAGAGTCATAGGATTTAGGTTTAGCGCGATCGCTACTTTGGATACTATTACAGTCTAAGTTAATTGATAATCTATATCAACTAGCTGGAAATTCCAATTCCGGAGTCAAGAAGGTTGAAACCCTTTGCGGGTGCTGTAAGAGACGTTTCGGAACTTGACTGTATCGGTATCTGGGTCGTACAGGGTATAAGTTGCTCGATCGGCGATCCGCCCGACATTCCCAACTCCGATCGCCCTTCGCGCAGTTGCAGACACCGTTGCAGGAGGCTCTTGAGAATCAAGTGTCATTACCCAGTTATTGAGAATAGTTGGCTGTAATTGATACTCAAATGCTAAGCCCGATCGCCCGCAAAACAAATTATTAGCATCAGCACGGATTACGCGATCGAGCATCACAGGCGGCGGAGTCTCCGGGGTAAGCTCATCAGATGCGCTAACGGTACTCCCATGAATCAACAAACAATCCAATTCATGAAAACCAAAATTCAAAGAGCGCAACCACTCTACAGTTTTTCGGCTGACAGAATCCCAGAGCAACTTAATCGTCTCAGCACCGTATTTTTGTTGCAATTCTGTCGCATCAGGGCTAGAACCTATTCCATATAAGTTAAAACACTGTTCTTCCCACCACCCGATACAGATTTGAGGTGCGATTTCTCCTCGTTTGGGCGATCGAACTCGCTGCACTAATTTTTCGCAATCGGGATTCGGGCCGACTAAATCGCCTAAAATATACAATTCGTCAACGCGAATTCTCAGGCGTTTTATGTCAGCTAGTACAGCTTCGTAAGCTATCAAATTCCCTTCGATTCCTGTTAATATTGCCCAGTTTTTCATTGTTTATTGTTGTTGATACTAAAGGTTTTTTTCGGAGATTGTTTTGAACGAACCGCGAAGGCGCAAAGGACGCGAAGTAAGATAAAGGAAAAAGTTCTGAATCTCTCCTTTACTCTTAGTCCGCGTCGGCGGACTTCGTTTTTGTAGTAGCGGTTTCAACCGCCGATTCATATCGTTTCTGGTTGCATTGGAATGATTGAATTGTCAATTGTCAACTGTCAACTGTCAACTGTTTATCTATCTCTCACAAACATGAGTTGGATCGTCAGCTCTTTCGGCATATTCCAAACCTCTAGCCAAACGCCAAGCAAAAATCGGCGGCAAACCTTTTTCAATAATTGCAGCGCAAGTAGTTTGATAGTCATATTCCACTTCTCGCAATATCACCTGTTGCGCGTCAACATCATAAATCACATAGGTAGCATTCGGTCTACCGTGGCGCGGTTCTCCTACAGAACCAACATTCACAATCCGCTTTAAAGGAGCAGTAAAACTTAAATCTTTATCTCCTTCAATGCTCGGCCCGCTGACTCTAACCTGCATATTTCCAGCATCTAAAGTGCGAACATATGGTACATGAGTGTGACCGCAAAACAGCACGTCAGCACCCGCCGAAAATACCCGCTCTAAGGCAGAAAAAGCATCCATTGTCGGCAGTAAATATTCATGATTGCTGTGAGGGCTACCGTGAACAAAACACATATTTTCTTCTCGCAAACTGTGCGGCAAAGTGGCTAAATATTCTCGCGTTTCTGGGAAGATTTGATTGTTAGTCCATTCGTGGGCTAATTTGCCTCTTTTTTCGGCTAAAGCTGAGGGATAGCTGCATTCGCAGGAGTTCAAACCTTCGACGATATCTTCATCCCAACAGCCGACGCAAGTGGGAATGTCGAGCGATCGAATCATTTCTACTACGGCGTGGGGATTGGGCCCGTAGCCGACTAAATCTCCGAGACAAAAGATTTTATCGGCTTGTTGTTCGTCAATGTCTGATAAAACTGCATTTAAGGCTTCATAGTTGCCGTGAATGCAGGACATAACTGCTATTTTCATTCTGCTTCTTCTCCTAATGAAAGTGATTCTTTGACTTGTTGTTGGTAATTCAACATAATTGTTTCGGAGAGACAGCAATCTTCTAGAGTTTGTCCTAATGCTGTTTCATCAAGATTTTCGCCGACTATTTCTATGCCGCTAAATCTTTGGGGGCGGCCTTCTAGCCAGCGGGGAAGTGGCAATTCTTCGTGGGCAGTTTCTTGGAATTTCGCGGCGAAGTCGAAGTAGAAAGATCGCCCGTCGGCTATGTCAAAGATGCCTTTGGCTCGGTGGATTTTGCCGTAGGCTCCTTGGGTCATTTCTTCATACCAAAACAGATCGAGGCTGGCTGGATCGAGGACTTGTCCGCTGGCGGGGCTGCGCCAAATTGATAGTTTTTCCGGTTCGCCGCTAACGGCTATGCCCTCTACAATTACATCCGCCCATTGATGCCATTCGGTGTTTTTGATGTCTGGTGGTACGACAGCGAATCGGCGACTGGGGAAGCTTTGAAGCAGGTTTTCTATTGATGTTAATTGTAGGTAAAATCCCAGTTCAATGTAAGCTGAAACGCCGTTGTTTAGGTGTTTCGCGAACTCGGATTCTTGGCCGTCTGTCAGGATGGTGATTTGGGGGAATTCGGCGACGATGCAGGTTTGGTCGATCGGCACATTGCCGGTTCCGGGACACCAATACAGTACGGGTGCTGTCTCGACGGCTATCTGCTGTCGAATCCAGGTTGTTTTGCCACTTCCGGGCGGGCCCGCTACGGCGGTGATTGTAGGTTGACTCATAATACAATGATAATCGTTCTCAGTCAAATTAGCTCTTAGATATTTAGATTTAATTTGGCGATCGCACCCGATGCCCCTCCATAAGAGAGGTAGAGCCTCCGAACATCGGTTCCAATAATCCGATTTCCCGCGTGCCTGCCCTACACTAGATCTCTTGCAAAAATCGTTTTAATCAAATTTTGGAACGGGCAAGATGCCCATTCCACAGAAAAAAAAATTGTGGAACGGGCATCTTGCCCGTTCCTAGCTATTTTGCAAGAGGTCTACTATAATCGGGGCATCACTCCAGGAAGAAAGAAGACTTTATGCCAGCAGAAAGTTCGTATCAAGCCAGTACGTACAATCTGGAACTTGACGCAGAAATCCAGCGATTAAAAGCTCAAGTTGTGCTCAGTTGGGAAAAAGAAGCACGCACCTTAAAGTGGTTCGGTTTAGCCGACGGGATGAATGTTTTAGAAGCGGGTAGCGGGCCGGGATTTTTTACCGAACAACTTTTAAAATTACTGCCAAACAGTTCGGTAACAGCCGTAGAAATCGACCCGGTATTGCACGAGAAAGCTCTAGGATATTTGCAGGACAAAGGAGGCGATCGCGTGAATCGCATTCAAGCATCGATCGCAGATACTGGTTTAGAGGATAATACATTTGATTTTGCGATCGCCCGTTTGCTATTTGTTCACCTCCCAGATCCCGTCGCAGCAGCCAGAGAAATCTTCCGCATCTTAAAACCGAGTGGTAAACTGGTGATTATCGATAGCGATGCGGATCTATTTTGGCTGACAAATCCACCTTGGTCAGTCGAGATTGTCCGGGAGAAATTCAAACAGGTGATGGCCTCTCGGGGCGGTAATTTATGCGTAGGGCGAAACCTGTGCCGCATTCTGAAAGAAGCTAAGTTTGGTAACGTCGATTTAGAAGCCGTTGTCAGCCACAGCGATATCATCGGCATTCAAGCCTTTGAACCTTTGCTGGACTCCGGGCCGATTTTACAAATGGTCAAACAAGGGCTGATTTCCGAGTCGGAAATAGAGAGTTATCTAATTTACCGGGATGAGTTTGCCGCTGCGGGCGATCGATCGATGATGAGTTTTTGGTTGATGGCTTGCGGGAAAAAACTCAATAGATATCTCCCATAATTTTTGTGGAACAGGCATCCTGCCTGTTCTTGAAGCTCTTTTTGCCAAATGTCTAATAGAAATATCGAATAACTCTCAAGTCGGGGGCGGGTTTATGAGATTGTCGATTATTGGCAATTATTGTTGGTGAACCCTTCTATTTTCTTCTTCTTTCTTTCTTCGTGTCCTTCGCGTCTTCGCGGTTCGTTTCTAACACAAATACCCAACCCAATTCGGCAAAACCTCCAGCGAACCATACCACCTCCCCGGAGAGCGAGGCGAATGCCAAACACCCTCCAGCACCAAATTTTCGGCCCCATCCAAAAGAGCAGCTTCAATCGGCGTAATTCCATCGCCCCAAGTTTCGCCCTTCCCCACAGTCAACTCGTAACTTTTATAGGCCAGCCAAGTTCCAAAACTAGGCTTACCAAAAACAGATTTCCCAGCAACGCAGACGTAACGCACCTGCGGGTGGAAAGCACCGGGATAATGAATTTTGACAAAATCTAGATTTTTGCGCGTCCAGCGCTCTTGAGAGACGTGTGGCGTGCCTAAACTAATTAAAGTGTTGACCCAAGGGTGAGCTTCCCACAAACCCGCATCCGACCGCACGTCGCCGTGAATTGTATAAGGCTTTTCGCCTAAATAAATCCGAGAAATCCAGCCGCCTGCGGAATGACCGATGAGATTTACTTGAGAGACGCCGTATTGCTGTAACATTTGTTTGACCGTGCGATCGAGCTTCCGCAAAATTGGCACCATCGATCGCCCGCCAAAAGTCGGCAACCAATCTGCCTTGCCCAGTGGTACTGTTACAGTTGGGAAACCGCGATCGACCAAAGATTTTTCTAATTCCCGATAGTCTGAAGCAGCAGCAAAATATCCTGGCAAAATCACGGTAGGTAATGGCATTATCAATTTTAGATTTTAGACTTTAGATTTTTCGGCCGGGGTGCTAGGATCTATTTTTCAACTTCAAAGACGCTTGCCGAAGCATCCTTTGGATGGCTAACATCTCTTGCTCGTTAAACTTTTTGCTTGGGGAATATCTACTTCTATGGCTCGCGAGCCGATTCCAACATTGTATTTTACCCTAGTTGTCGTTCACTTAGAAGACCGTTTTCTACTGGTACAAGAGCGCAAGTACGAGCAGCAGTGGTATCTGCCAGCAGGGCGAGTAGAAAAAGGCGAGACTTTGCTTGAAGCTGCTCAGCGCAATACTGTCCAGGAAGCGGGCATTCCTGTGATCGTGGAGGGAATTCTCAGGGTAGAGCATACGGTGATGCCTAGGGGCAACGTGCGCCTGAGGGTGATTTTTGTGGCTCGTCCTGAAGATAAGACGCCACCCAAGAGCAAGCCGGACGAGTTTACTTTGTGTGCTGGTTGGTATTCTCTTAAAGAGTTAGACCAGTTGTCGCTGCGCGGAGAGGAAGTTCGGGAAATGTTTCAATATATGGCAAGCGGCGCTCCAATTTATCCGATCGACTTGCTGAGCGTTGAGGGAGCTCCTTTTAAAACTTACCGCTATCGGTGGTAAAAAGAAGGAAGAAGGAAGAGGGAAGAGGGAAGAGGAAAAAAGACTTATGCAGTCAGCTTTTTAGTCATCCGTCCAAATTCCTTTCTGTAACCGAATTGGAAACAGGGGTCGATCGCAGCGGCCGATCGTGTTTAATCGATTAATGCAGTTTGCCAGCCGGGAAATGACGGTATTGCAGCGGTCTTTTTTGTGAGAAGGCACTAGCGATCGGGCAATTTCCAGGGCGATCGTGCTATGCTTGTACCTTTAAATTGCAAATTTTTTAGTTTTGACCCGCTCCCCATAAAAAAATATCGGTAACAAATAACCAATAACCAATAACCAATTCTCGATCGTCATGACTGACTCATCCTCCCTAGCCAACGCCCTTTCCGAACCGCTGCGCCAGCCTTTTTGGTGGGCAGCCCTAGCTTCTGTGGGCCTTCACGGAGTGCTCGGAGTAAGCGCCCCGACAATCTCAAACATCATCTATGGTGGTGGCAATTCCTCAAAAAACATCCCCGGTTCCGTCGGATTCGTACAACTAACTCCCGCAGAAGCCGGCCGCCTGCCACAAACCATACCACCGCGATCGTCCAATAAGCCGTTTTCGATCGCACCAGTTCCCGTTCCCACCTCGCCCAAGTTAGCTCCCCCTTTGCCCCCTCCACCGGTTAACTTGCCCGCCCTGCCACCGGGAATGCCACCTCCTGGATTCTTTGCGCCTCTCGATCCCCCTCTCCCGCCATTAACTGCCCCAGCCGCCCCGCAGTCACAAACTTCAGTTCCAACGGTCAAACCCCCCTCTCTCAAAACACCAACTTTCGTCCCCCAAGGGCCTCCCAGCGGTTTGATTTTCCCGCCATTACCCGGTAATTTCGATCGTAATATCCCCCCACCGCCACCAGGAGTAACAGGATTACCCCAGCTTCCTGGCGGCACCTCCGAAGATGAGGCAGAGACTCTCAAAAGGGTTATAGCCAGTAGAGGCGGACTCCCGCTATTCCCAGACGGAGCTCCAGTCTTTACCCCGGAATTCCCCATTGGTGGGAGGAATTCAGGGCCCGATGGAGTACCGAAATTGACTCAAAAAGATCCCAATAAACGGAATCTCATCGCAGAAACTCCCGAAGAAAGAATCAGGAGGCAACAATTTGACCAGGGACAGCAACAGCTAGAACAGCAGGGAGTTCCCGGTTCAAACTTACCCAAGGACAGAGAGACATTGCTGGCTGCTGCTAATACCTATGTTGCTTTGTTTAATGACTTCAAAAGAGCTTACCCCGACTTGGAAATGACGGGGCCGACTCCTGTGACTGTCGCTTATCCCAAAGAAGCTTGCTCGCAAAAACTCGAAGGAACGGCAGTTTTCGGAGCAGTTGTCAGCCCTCAAGGTTTGCTCAAGGCAGAGCCTAAGCCGATCGTCCCCACAGGTTACGGTATTCTCGATACTGTGGCTAAAACAGCGATTATTAACCCTAATCTGACATTTCAAGCAGCCAGCACCCACAAGCTTTACCAGTTGGCTGTCGCGTTTAAATACGACGAAAAAGTTTGCAGTGGCATTCCTGTCACCCCATCCACAACCCCAACCAGGCCCACAGGCCCGCAGCCGCTAGCGCCAGCCCCGACAGCACCCAAGCCGACAGGCGAACAGTCACCAGCCCCTGCGGAAGTGAAACCGCAGTTTGAGAAGCCTCCGGCGCCCTCTAACAAACCGCAACCAGGGGCCCAACAGTCGCCACAGCCCTCACCAAAACCCGCAACCAAACCGTCGCCCTCACCTCAACCGAAACCAGCCCCCGAACAATCTCCTTCTCCCCAACCGAAACCAGCCCCCGAACAGTCCCCGCAGCCAGAAGCTGCACCTTCTCCCGCCGCTGAAGTGTCCCCCTCCCCAGAAGCTGCGCCTTCTCCCGCCGCTGAAGTGTCTCCCTCGCCAGAAGCTGCGCCTTCTCCGGAATCTACGCCTTCTCCCGCCGCCGAAGTTGCGCCTTCTCCTGCGCCTTCTCCTGCTACGGCCAATTAATTGTTAATTGGGTGGGAATTGGTATTTGGTAATTGGCGATCAGTCAGTAGGGTGCGTCAGTTGCAATATTTGTTGCCTAGCAAACCAATTTATATTTGCTGGCGCACTCTACATTTTTAACTGGATCTGACCTAAAAAAATCCCACCCAATTACCAATTCCCCATGCCCCATGCCCCATGCCCTGGGAAGGCCAATCCCTCCGCTTCACCCAATTCCCCATGCCCCATGCCCCATGCCCCATGCCCTCTCAATTGTATTGGACTTTATACATTTGGAATAAGTCGCCGTTTTGTTTTTTTACTACTTTAGCGCCTGCCACTTTAATCATTTTTTCCCAGTCTTCTATTGTCTCTAAGAATACTTCGCCTGCTCGATAAGTTTCCAGAATTGCCCAATCTTCTGCTAGAGGTGCATTGGGATTGAGGACATCAAACACAAAATGACCGCCTGGTTTTAATACTCGCTTCACTTCTGCCATGACAATAGCCCAATAATCTATGGGAAAATAGCAACTAAAGCCTGTGGCGATGCACAAGTCAAATTGATCCTCTTCGTAATTTAAGCGATGGGCGGGAGCCAATTCTACGCCTTTAAATAGCTTGGAATTAAGTTGAGGGCCGCGAGCGTTTAAGGCATCTCGGGCGGCGCTGCTGATTTCTTGACCGTAAAAAAGGGCTTCCCAATCCCGCCAAGGATAGATCAGAAAGCTGACTCCGCAGCCAATATCTAAACAGCGCTGATTTTTTTGGGGTTTGGCAATTTTCCAGAAGGGAGATACTGTTTTTTCTTGCAGGGTTCCGGCGACTGATTCCAGGAAAATCGGCATTGCTTCGACTTCTTCGGGTAAGGCGAATGCTTCTCCTCGATATTCGCGATCGAACCGAGATGCAACCTGCGATAGTAAAGCTTGCCAGCTATCTGATTTGTCTTTGGCAAACCAAGTCTGCTCTTGACCTGCTGCTGGGCGTTCCGACTTTTTAGACATTCTTTAATTACCAAGAAATTGGGTCTAAAGCCCCGTCCTTCTAGGACGGCTTTAATTTTTTAATTATTGCACTATTCCATTTCTATCTACCATCTTAGCCCTAGATAAGCTATTATAGAGATATGCTAAACATGACCTACGAGTACAAACTAGAACCCACTTCATCCCAATCTCAGACCTTTGACCACTGGTTAGAAGTCTGTCGCAAGGTGTGGAATTATGCTCTTAGAGAGCGGAAAGACTGGTACAACTCAAGGTCATGTGCAATCAACGCCTGTAGCCTAAAATCCGAATACATTATTCCCGTTGATAGCCCTAGACCAAACTTTGCCGTGCAGTGCAAATCTTTGACCACCGCTAGACAAAGTAATTCAGAGCTAAAAACTGTCCACTCCCAAGTATTGCAGCAAGTTCTCAAGCAATTAGAGAAAGCCTTTACTTCTATGTGGGAATCAGGTTTTGGCTTTCCGAGGTTTAAGAAGAAAGGCAGAATCAGAAGTTTCCTGTTCCCTACTCCTAATCAAACCGTAGTAATCGGGAATAGGATTAACCTACCCAGTATTGGCTTAGTTAAGTTCAGAGATTCTAGACCTATCCCTGATGGTTTTGTAGTCAAGCAAATCAGAATAGTTAAAAGAGCCTCTGGATACTTTGCCATGTTAGCTTTAGCTCTAGATGTAAGTATCCCTACTACCATGCCTCATGGCTATGCCCTAGGAATCGATCTAGGTTTAGAGAAATTTCTCGCTACCTCCGATAATGAACTAGTTGCCAGACCTAAATTCTTTGTGGATGCTCAACGCAAGCTGAAATCGCTGCAAAAAGTAGTCAGTCGCAAAAGAATCGGGTCAAAAAACTGGCAAAAAGCTCAAAAAAAAGTAGCAAGATACCATCAACATATCAGTGACAGTAGGAAGGATTTCCATTTCAAAACCGCCCATCATCTCTGTAATCAAGCAGGAATGATATTTGCTGAAGATTTGAATGTCAAAGCAATGGCAAAAGGGATGCTCTGCAAGCACACTCTAGATGCGGGATTTGGACAATTTCTATCTATTCTGGAATATGTTTGTTTCAAGAAAGATGTATTTTTATTAAAGGTAGATAAAAATGGTACATCTCAAACCTGCCCTCAGTGCCAGACTCATACAGGAAAGAAGCCTTTGAGCTTAAGAATTCATCAATGTCCTGAGTGTGGATATGAAGCAGATAGAGATGTAGCAGCAGCGCAGGTAGTAGTCCAGCGTGGGCTTGCAGCGGTAGGGCATACCGTCAAGATGCTTTCAGAGGGTAAAGCTACTAGGCTCCCTGTGATGAAAGAATCCCCGTCTCTTTAGAGCGGAGAGTGTCAACTTCTAGAGCCTTTGAGTGCTTTTGTAAAGTTTTGACGGTAAGGCTTATTAAAAATTAACGCGGGCCACAGCAGCGACAGTTTCAGCTTATTTGCAAAACTTCTGTCGAAATTAGTGCGATCGAAACCATTCCAAAATTTCCAAATACCGCCGCCGTAAGCGACTAGCAACACTAATCCAATTAACGGTTCCATTAAATAACCCCCTAAGCGAGTGATTGGATTTTTCGTCAGCGAGCCTGTATCGCTATTCTTAATCTATCATTTTTCAACTGCTCTGGTGCAGAGATACGCCCTTGTAATTCTACCTTCAGCTAGAGACTTGAAAATCCCCGATCGCCACAGACTGAAAAATATAGCAGAAGGAAGAAGGAAGAAGGAAGAAGGAAGAAGGAAGAAGGAAGAAGGAAGAGGGAGGAAGGAAGAGGGAGGAAGGAAAAAACAAGAAGCAATATTCAGCAAGGGTTTCAGCAATTAAGAACAGTCCAGTCGTCGGCTGCGGTTGCTATAAAAGCCAAGCAGATACCTTTCAGGGTGCAAGATGCAAGAAACGACTTCTGGCAAAAGTCGATGATTCTGAGGATTTACGCAACATTCCCTACAAATTGGAGTTCTATCGCGCCCTTTCTCAGCTTCCACCCAAAAGTTGAAATCGGTGGCTGTTGGGCGACGGCTTCTCCTTCCTGGATTTCTGAGACGTGGGATAACTCAAAGATAATTAACACTGATAGTTAGTACCCCACAGGTTACAGCAGGCAAGCTTTTTCTAGCGGACAATAACGGTAGAGAGGTTTCTAAGTAAGGAGGATTGTTTATGCGTGCTGTGCTGATGGCTGGGGGGTCGGGAACGAGGCTCAGACCTCTGACGTGCGATTTACCTAAACCGATGGTGCCGATTCTGAATCGCCCGATCGCAGAACACATTATCAATTTGCTAAAAAGGCATAATATTACGGAAATTATTGCGACGCTGCACTACCTTCCCGATGTCATGCGCGAATATTTTACTGACGGCAGCGAGTTTGGCGTTCAAATGACCTACGCTGTGGAGGAAGACCAACCGCTGGGTACGGCTGGTTGTGTCAAAAATATTGCGGAATTGCTCGATCGAACTTTTCTGGTCATCAGCGGCGATAGCATCACAGACTTCGACTTGACAGAAGCTATCAAATTTCACCGCAGCAATAAATCCAAAGCTACGTTAATTTTAACTCGCGTTCCCAACCCAATGGAATTCGGGGTAGTAATTACGGAAGAAAATCACCGGATCAGTCGCTTTCTGGAAAAGCCTTCTAGCAGCGAAATTTTCTCCGATACCGTCAATACCGGCACTTACATTTTAGAACCGGAAGTATTGGACTACCTGCCGGCAAATCAAGAGTGCGACTTCTCGAAAGACTTGTTTCCGCTGCTGTTGGAAAAAAACGAGCCGATGTACGGTTACATCGCGGAGGGTTACTGGTGCGATGTGGGCCAGTTGGATGTTTACCGGGAAGCTCAGTATGACGCATTGCGGGGAAAGGTCAAACTGGATTTGAGTTACTACGACGAAGTTCGATCGGGACTTTGGGTAGGTCAAAATACTTTTATTGACGATAGCGCGATCGTCGAAGTACCTGCCATGATCGGCAACAATTGCCGAATTGGAGCCCGAGTTAAAATTAACGCGGGTTCAGTAATCGGAGATAATGTGACAGTCGGGGCTGATGCTAACATTAAACGTCCGATCGTCTGGAATGGAGCAATTATCGGCGAAGATGCTCATCTCAGGGCCTGCGTGATTTGCCGCAGTACCCGCGTAGACAGGCGCGCCCACGTCCTCGAAGGTGCTGTCGTCGGTTCAATGTCCATTGTCGGAGAAGAGGCGCAAGTCGGCCCTAGCGTGCGAGTCTGGCCGAGCAAAAATATTGAATCCGGCGCTCTGTTGAATCAAAATTTAATTTGGGGAGAACAAGCTAAACGGAATTTGTTCGGCCAGCGGGGCGTTCAAGGACTGGCCAATGTGGATATTACCCCGGAATTTGCCGTTAAATTGGGCGCGGCTTACGGCTCAACTTTGAAACCAGGGGCTTCGGTATCGGTTTCTCGGGATCAGCGCAGTATTTCGCGGATGGTTTCGAGATCTTTGATTGCGGGTTTGATGTCGGTGGGAATTAATGTAGTCAATTTGGAATCGACGGCAATTCCGATCGCGCGCACGGTTTCGTCTACGATCTCAATTGCTGGCGGCATTCACGTTCGGATTTCGCCCGATCGCTCCGACCACATTTTAATTGAATTCTTCGATATCAAAGGTATCAATATCACTAAAGCTGCGGAGAAAAAAATCGAGGGCGCTTATTTTAAGGAAGATTTACGCAGGGCTCTGATTCCCGAAATTGGAGATATGTCGTACTTTAACCAAGCACTCGACGTTTACAACCGGATGTTTGAGCGGCAGATGAATGTTGAGGCAATTCGCTACAGCAATTCTAAGGTGGTGATCGATTACGTTTACGCGGTTTCCGGAGCAATTCTGCCACAAATGCTCGCCAAATTCGGCTGTGATGCGGTGGTACTCAATGCCAGTCTCAAGCAGACTTCTCTGAGCAACGGAGAACGGGAATATTTGCTCGACCAACTCGGCCGGGTGGTAAAAGCACTCAGCGCTAATTTTGGCGTGCAGGTGTCTGCGAACGGCGAACAGCTCATTTTGGTAGACGAGTCGGGAATAGCGATTCGTGGGGAAATGCTGACGGCGCTGATGGTAAATTTGATGCTGACTTCCCATCCCAGAGGTACAGTAGTAGTACCGGTGAATGCGTCTTCTGCGGTGGAGGCGATCGCCCGCCGCTATCAAAGCAAGGTAATCCGCACTAAGGCAAACCCAAGTGCATTGATGGAAGCCTCTAACAGGAACCCGAATGTGGTTTTGGGCGGTAGCGGCAATATGGGTTTTATTTTCCCGCAATTGCATCCGGGGTTTGACGGAATGTTCTGCATTGCTAAAGTGATAGAAATGATGACGATTCAGGAGCGATCGCTCGGACAGATCAAAGCGGAACTTCCCCGCGTCACCCACCGCAGTTACAGCGTCCGCTGTCCTTGGACGGTAAAAGGTTCGCTCATGCGGCATTTGGTAGAAACTCATTCGCCCGATCGTTTAGAATTAATAGATGGAGTGAAGATTTTTAACTACAGCGACGACAATTGGGTATTAGTTTTGCCCGATGCTAGCGAACCCACCGTTCATATCTTCGCCAACAGCGAGGACAGAGATTGGGTATCTGAAACTTTGAAAGAGTACCGCGCCCTCGTTCACGATTTTGTGACCCAAAGCGAAGAGGCGGTTCGACAAGATAAATTTGGTAATGGGTAATTGGGAATTGGGAATTGGGAATTGGGAATGGGTAATCGGTAATGGGTAATCGGGTATTATATTATGTCCGGTTATGCAACGATAATTCAGTTCTTAGTAAGGACTTTAGTCCTTATTAATTCATATATAAAGAGAGGACTAAAGTCCTCACTACAAACCCTCGCTTTCCCAATGACTAATTCCCTCTTTGCCCAATTCCCTCTTTGCCCAATGCCCAATTCCCAATTCCCAATTCCCAATTCCCATTTAAGTTATGAATAGCTGCATTTTAATGGCGGAAATAATTCAACAACCGCAACTCCGTTATACTCCAGACAATCAACTTCAAATCGCTGAGATGCTGGTGCAGTTTCCAGGGTCGAGACCTGAAGATCCGCCAGAACATTTGAAGGTGATAGGATGGGGCAATTTAGCTCAAGAAATTCACGACAAATATCGCGAGGGCGATCGCGTGATTATTGAAGGGCGGCTGGGTATGAATACGATCGACAGAGATGGTATCAAAGAAAAGCGCGCTGAACTGACAGCCCAAAGAATTTACACTCTCGGCGCCGATGCGATGAGCGCTGCACCCGCAGCTAGAACCGCCCCCGAACCCGCTCAAATTCGCGACACCGCCCCGGCTAATGTGCCGAGCAATGTCGTTCCCATGAGTTCCCGAGGTCGCAGTTCTAACAGCGCTCCAGCCCCTGCTAACCGCCCGTCTAGTTCTGATTGGAACTCGCATCAGTCTTCTGAGTCCGATCGCAAGCCTGGTTCCTCAAGCGAAGCTGACAATCCAGATTACGATCCGATTCCGTTTTAAGAGCCGATTCCGTTTTAAGAGCCGACGGCGAATAGATCCGACGGCGAATAGATCCGACGGCGGTTGAAACCGCGTCTACACAGGCAAAACCCGCCTCCGCGGGTTGAAAAACGGGTGGTTAAATTTACGTTATTTTCTTCAGTCTGCGGAGGCAGACTTCGTTTTTGTAGACGCGGTTTCAACCGTACGTCATCGTTTGTAGACGCGGTTTCAACCGTACGTCTTGGTTTGTAGACGCGGTTTCAACCGTACGTCATCGTTTGTAGACGCGGTTTCAACCGCCGTTTGATCCGATCGCACAATTTCCCGATCCGATCGCACAATTTCCACCCCAAAAACGCGAGCAAACTCAGCAACAACGATCGCCCTAACTCGATCGACCTCAATCCCCGGAATAAACTGCTCTAAACTACCAATCGGTCGATCGGGAATCCCGCAAGGTACAATTTGCCCAAAACCTGCCATATCCGGGCAAACATTCAAAGCAAAACCGTGCATCGTAATCCAGCGACTGACTTTAATGCCGATCGCACCCACCTTGCACCCATCCACCCAAACCCCAGTCATTCCCGGAACCCGCGAACCCTTCAGCCCGCAAACTTCCAGCACTCCCAAAAGCACTTCCTCCAACTGCCGCAAATACCAGTGCAAATCCTGCTGGTGGCGGCGCAAATTTAAAATAGGATAGCCCACCAACTGGCCAGGACAATGGTAAGTCACCTCCCCGCCCCGCTCAACTCGGTGCAACTCCGCATGAGTTTGGCTCGGGTCAAACTTCAGAAATTCCAACTTCGATCCCAGCCCCAAAGTATAAACCGGCGGATGTTCCAGCAAAATCAGCACATCAGGCAAATCTGGATTGTCCCGGCGCTCTTGCACCAGTTTTTGCTGGATTTCCCAAGCTTGGGAGTAGGGTACTTGTCCCCAATCGAGGAGCAAGCACGGTTCGGGGATCGCAGGTTGATGAATGAGAGGGGAAATCATGAAAAAAATCAACAGTGTTTTTACGGAATATTTACGCAGTTAAAATCAAGAATTGTCAACATATGAAAAAAGATTTGGAAGATAAGTGTTTTCTAGAATACATAGTGCTATTGTATAAACTATACCCACGTTACAGAAGGGAGGGAGCTCTATGAAGCTTGTTATCCAGGGTAAAAATATAGAAATCACCGATGCCATTCGCGAGTACGTCAATCAAAAAGTTGAAAAGGCAGTTAGCCATTTTCAAACTTTGACGACGGAAGTGGATATCCATCTATCGGTGGCTCGTAACCCCAGGATCAATCCTAAGCAGACTGCTGAGGTGACTATCTATGCTAACGGCAGCGTGATTCGGGCTGAGGAAAGCACGGAAAGCCTGTATGCTAGCATCGATTTGGTCGCAGACAAGATAGCTCGTCAACTGCGGAAATTTAAGGAAAAACGCCACGACAACAAGACCCAGAGTAGTGCCAAAACGGTTACGGCAGTTGAAGAACATCCTGTAGTAGCAGATTTGATTGGCGATCGAACTCCCGAACTTCCACCCGAAGTAGTACGGACAAAGTATTTTGCCATGCCTCCAATGACTGTGCAAGAAGCTTTAGAACAATTGCAGATTATCGACCACGATTTCTATATGTTTCAGAATGCAGAAACAGGCGAAATTAATGTGCTTTACGAACGCAAGAGTCAAAGCGGCTATGGAGTTATCCAGCCTCGCAATGCTAACGGCCACGGTAATAGTAAGAATGGCAAAACCGCCCACAACGTAGCACATGAAAAATCAGGTGCTGCGAAAGGTTAGATAATTGCTAATAGCAAAGAGAGGACTAAATTCCTCTCTTTGTCTTACTCTTCCTCTGTGTTCTCTGCGCTCTCTGCGGTTAAATCAATCCGATCCAATCATATCTAACCTTTAATACCTTCCAAAGTTTTGAGAGACTCAGCAACGTGCGCCTTAAAATCCAGCATTGAGTCAAAAATATGCTTGACAACACCTTGTTTGTCAATGACGTAAGTGACTCTACCGGGCATAATCCACATGGTAGCTGGAACCCCGTACAATTGCCGCACTTTATTGCCAGTATCGCTCAACAATGTGAAAGGTAACTGATATTTGGTAGCAAATTTTTGGTGAGACTGCTGCGAATCATCGCTAATCCCAATTACTTCTGCACCTGCGTCTTTGAAAACTTCATAACTATCACGAAAAGCGCAAGCTTCCGCAGTACATCCGGGCGTGTCATCTTTGGGGTAAAAGTAGACGATGACATTTTTTTTGCCTTTAAAATCCTTGAGACTGACTGATGAGCCAGTTTGAGATAATAAGCTAAAATCCGGTGCGATGTCTCCTACTTTGACAGTCATATTTATTTAAGTGAGTGTTTTGTTTATTGATTATTATACAGTCTCAGTTACGTTCAATACTTCTCTTACCTTATTCAAAAAAGCCAGCGAATTAAAAGTAGCACTACCACCAGCGTGAGTGAATTCAGATAAAGCACCAACTGAGTCATTGCCAATAATGCGATCGAACGGATCTAACTTGAGACTGATTTTTTGACGAGCTTCGTACCGAGAAAAGTGAAATATTGTCAAATAGTGTAGCAAAGTATCTTTAATTATACCATCATAAATCAAACCTTGACGAATATCTTCATCGTCTAGGATACCTTCATAAATATTCAATAGCGTCGAATAGGAAATCACTCCATTATAAAAGTTCTTATCCCCTTGTTCAACTTTAATCCCGTTAAACAAATTAAAAAACACAATAGCTTGTTTCCTCCTATCCGAAAACAACTCGGCAAGCTCTGCTGTATCTTGAATATAAAAAGATTCTCCCCGATGCTGTTTGGGACTATGTACATAATATTTGTCACAAAATACCGGGTAAATCCTAACATCTTCCCGTTCTCCTTTCAAAACTCGGATGATATCTTTCGACATAAAAAATAATTTATCATCTCCATCATTTTGAGTAATATGCAGCGTACTCATATAAGGTGCTTGAGATATATATAAAAATTTTCGATACCCTCTATTATATAACTGACTAACAATATCTGCGAGAATTAAAGGCTGAGTATAAAGACGCTGAAGGCTGTAATTTTCCGAGAAAGTTTTCAGCATTCCCACCTGAATAGTACCATCTTCTTGACACCTAATTCCGGTGACTTCGCCAAAAAAACAGGCTTTTCTGCGATCGCGCCTCCCGCCATTTTTCCCATCGCTATCCCTAGTCGATACTGTAATAATTGCTAAATTATCCAATTCTGGAGATAACTGTACATTGTTAAATCGAAACTTTTTAGGCAGGATTGAATACAGGGAACTCAAACCATTTTTGGCTGTCAAATGATACTTGTCACCCAGAATGCGAAATCCTTGGGAATTCGATCGGTGTTTTTCGCTCAAAATGTGAGATAATACTTTAGAAAGGTATGCCATAAATTTTTCTGAAGGCGAAGGGTTTTCGTGGTAGCCTTCGTGAAGTCTTACCATCGGCACAAATAAATTATTGGGTAATTTTTGTAACAAGATTCCTAGGGAAATATATGACATCAGCGAAATAGCAAACTTGTAAACAAACGTTGCTTGTCTTTGCAAGCCTCCATTGCTGTCTAAACGTCGGTTGTTGTAGGGAAAAACCACGGATTTATGCTGAAAACTTTTATAAAAAACATCTCTAGAGCGATCGGCTTTAGGAATCCAAAACACTGGTAAAGCCTTAATACCTTTAATATTGTATTCCATGCTGAAACTTTGGGATTCATCAGTTGAAAAATAGCGAATATCTTCAATTTTAATACAGACTGGTAATTGACAAATTGCTCTTTGATTAACATTAGGTTTTTCCACAGAAATATACTGAAGTGTTTCCTTCGGATTGCGCCCCACAACCTCATTGAAAAATTTTCCGGTTGTTAAGATACGATCTATATTGTGAAGCAGACCTCTTTTGATCGAAATCAGTCGCGATTCTGTGCGAGGTGATAAAATAGTTTTATCTAAGATATATTTTTGCAGTAATTGCTTAAGACAGTTAATTTTATAATCGACATTAATTTCTTGAAAACGCTTAAAAAATTTGCAAAAAAGCACCTTTTTATGCTCTTCGTTAGAACTTTGTAATATCGGTAAAACTACTCGCTCAAATCCTGCGATCGGATCGTATTCTAATTCTAATTCTGGGTTGTAATCGGCTGCTAGGGGGTTTTGAGATGATGCAAAGACAAAGTGATACAAAAATGCTGTTTTTAATGCCTTGCGGAAGAAGGTTTCATGATTGGCTGGTTCCTCCAAAGCGGCGAGATGTTCCTCGCTGTCGGGATTTAACAAATTAAGATAGTAGTCGAATACCCGATCGCCTCCCCGCGATTGCACAGGATTGCCAAACTTGAGTTTGAGGCCAAAAATAAATTGGCGATCGCCCCCAGCATCATCCGTAGTTTCTCCCAGACTACCTGCTATAATCGGAACGATCGGTAAATAATCGAAAGCTTCCGATCGCGAAAACATATCTTTGTAATTAACCGGAGTTTTCTGATAGCTAACCAAGTAGTCACCATCAGGTTTATTGACATCGTTGATATATCCTTCTATTAACCTCAAACGCCGGATTAAATCTTGGAGATAAATCAAACCTCGCCTATTTTCTGTAGTTGAATCAATATTTTCTAAAAGATACTCCAAGTAAGTAATTTTCGCTTCTTTCTTCAGTTGTCCCAGAGTTTCCCGATCCACAACTCTAATCAGTCGGTGAAAATCAGAAGTTTCATTTTCTACCATTTCTTCAAGCAGGAAATTAAGTTCTTCCTTCTCCTCTTGATTTCCAGTATTTTCAGCAATATAACTCTTTAAACCTGCTTGCAATTCTTCTTGGAAAATATCTACATTGCGGATCGAAATAGTTACTTTATGAAACTTCAGCAGCGAATCATAATTAGAGTCTAAGCATTCCAAACTCAGCTTCTGTTTCTGTAAATCTTTATAGAAATTATCAAAGTCATACCTTAAACCTAACTGAGTTCCCTTACCTTTAAAAGACTCTAGCGGACTAATTAAACTAACTACAAATTGGTCAATTGTAACACTATCTCCCAAAACAGATTGTACTTTTCGGCGCAAACAAGCCTCAATTTCCCTAACTTGACTCCGAAAGCGCACCTCAACTTCCGGTAAGAAATTCACCGTAGCATAATCTGCTTGATTCTCACAATTACCCAAAGGATTTTGTACTTCTTTGCAAGTAGCGACTTGATTAGCAAGTGTATCAATATCTATTAGCAAACGTTTGCGATCGCCCGAAATGCTAAATGGGTTATTTCCCTGCAAAACTTCTAAAATTTTGTCCAGCAAATCGCCATAATCTACCGTTACTAAATCGCTATCATCTAATCTTAAAACGTTCACCCTGTCAACCCCCGATGTCAGATTTCCTTAGACAAAACCAAATTGAGTACATTCAACTCATTGGAACTCAAAAGATACTTATCCGTAAATATCTTTTCCCTAATCTGTTCTAAACTGTAGCTTCTAAATACAACAAATGGGAAATCTTGATATTTATCTCCTATAGGCAAAACATTACCAACAGGATACAGCGCCTTAATATATTGAGTCAAGATATTTCTAAAATCTTGATATTTCTGTTCTTGGGGGTTACTAGCAAAATATTCCCTGAATACTTCCCCAGCAATAAACGCAAATAATGGTAAGGCATAATACCGATCCTTGCGCTGACTGCTTTGCTCAAATCTCTGTGTCTTATCAACAGAGTTTGTTAGTTCTTTTACTAACTCCATCGCATCTTTAATCGCAAATTGTAAATCCTCTGAATAAGCACTAGCATAACTAATTATCTGCATATTATGCCAAAGTTCACTATTAGCATTTTTGGCTATTGTTGCCAGAGGCATAATGTAGGTTTCTTCCAAAGTTTGCGATGCGATCGGTACAACTAACAAACCGCCACTCATATATCCCATTTCCAAGTTATTCAGATTCAATAACTTCTCGAAACTTTCACTTACTAACTGGGAAAATCCATTGTTGAAAAAATCACGCTGCGAAAGATATGAAGTCTGAGATTTACTATTAGACTCAACATTCTCTCTCAGTGTAAAATCAGCTTGACCGAGTAAATCTTCTAGACTATCATAGACTTGTGGTAAACGCCGATCGCTCCTATTCTTCCTGTGCTCGCTCTTCAACTTATCGATTAAGTTTTTCATTTGGGATGAGAATGTTTCACCAGCAGCAAACACAGACTTACCGCCGATGGGTATGATGATAAACTTATCTGAACCAATTTGCCCGCAACCATAAATTCGCGTCATTATAGATGCTTTCAAAATCAACAGAATATTTAAAAGACTCAGTTTACTTTCCTGTATCGATATCTCTTTATTATCTTCAAAATACACTACCCGATCGCCCAAATAGAAAATCAATTCTTTGTCCTGATTATCAATCTCATCCTTTCCGCGCCCCCGATAAATTACCTGAATCAATTCCATCAGATTTTTCTCTATTTCAAACCTCGGAATCTCAACCAAAATGTGTTTTGCCTTGGGAAAAGATAGCCCGCGACTACCTGAAGCAGTCATAAATACTACTTTCGCATCTTTTTTCCATTTTTGAACTAACTCTTTTTCCTCCTCACCAATATTAGCGTGTATTTCGATATAATCTGTCCCTTTTTCAAACTTACCCCGATGTTCTCTAATCTTGTCTATCAAATTACCCAGTTTTTGTTTATCTTGAATATAAACTATCACTTGTTCAACATCAGAGCGTTGTAACAGGGCTTCTATATCTTGTAAAATTTCGCCTTGTACTGTCTTGGTTAAATCAGTTTCTCTATCTAGCAAAGTATCTTCACTAAACTTGCAAGATTCAATGAAAACTTTGTATGTTATGCTTAAGCTTTTAGCAGGATAGGAGTTAGTGTTAATCACAGTTGCGTCAGTATCTTTAAACTTAAAATTCTCCACTGACAGAGGCGAACCTGGATTTTTAGCTTTCCGAAAATAGATTTTATCCGGTTCAGCAGAGGTATCGCTTAGGTGTTGGCTAATTACAGCTTTGTCAACGATAGAAGCATCTGCAACGATCACCTTTGTATTAAACCCGTGAGCATTATTTTTCAATTCATAGGTGTTGAGGATATTGTTGATGCCATTTAAGAATTCTACACCTCCCTCGTCTCCCGTAATCTCATCGATCATGATAAACAAATGCTTGATGCGACTGGAGATGTCTTTCATGCGATCGGGAAGCACTTCACCTAGCTTTGTGTTGTAAGCATTCCTAAAAATTTTTTCAAAATGTTTTAATGTATCGCCCGCATCAGTTTTCTTTAAAGATTGGATGGAAACAGTCGCGACAATATTGTTGAAATCTTTAGTATCAATCAGGGTAGAAATGGCTTCACAAATGCTGTTAAGTACGCCCTTAGTATTCCGTCCACCATCTTCAATTACATTTTCTGTTTGTCTCTTGAGTCGGTCCGATCGCCTATTTTGACGCTTAGTTTCTCTGCTATCTTGAAAATTAACAACTTGTAATCCAAATTTTCCATGCCGTTGATTCGAGAGATACTGGACAGTATATTTATGACCGCTATCTTTAATTAAATCGCTATAGGTATTAATTGCTAATATTTTATCATTCCATAAATCCTCAGTACCAGGTTTTTTGAACTTGTCGATAATATCCAGATTTACCTGCTTCCTGGGACTGACATAAAAGAATAGAAATCCATCGTTTACATGATCTGTGAGAAATTTGGCGATCGCAGTCGTCTTCCCAATACCAGGATTTCCAGTCAAAAAGATATAAGTAGCAGCAGATTCCAGGGCTTTTTCAATTAGCTTAGCGTGAGCATTCCGCAAACTCAAACCTCCGCTCAATCCCAACTGCTGCATCAATTCATCCGGCACAATTCCTGCTGAATTGACAAACCCCTCAAGTCGCTCTGGGTGGCGCACAACATTGATTTTATCCGCAGACATTGCTAATATATCGTCAACAAGCTTTTTTCCTTGATCGAAGCTGTAGCAAGCACTCCGCTTGATTTTATTTAAAACTAATTTGCGGGCATCGACGATTTCTTGAGGACTCGAATCATACTTATAAATCGAGTAACAAGTTTTCAAAACATCTAAATTTTCGGGGCGGACAGACATAGTGCTAATTCCGCGATCGCTATATCCCACCGCATTAAATATTAGTCGCGAATCCTCAGCAAGTATCCCTATTTCTCGGAGAAATTGATAAAAACTATAAGCATAACCGCCAGCTTGAATTGATTTAGCACTCTCCTTATCATCATACTTAAAAGCAGTAAAATAGCTCTTCAAACCTTCCGAAAATTCAACATCACAACTTTCAGTATCTATGCGAAGTTTAGAAAACACACTTTTTGAGCGCAAATAGTTAATATCTCGTCTCAACAAACGCCGAATAATCTCCAAATAGTCCAGATTCGTCACATCCTCAGATGTCCTAATCGAAAACACCGACAAATCTACACACAAAATTCTAAATTGCCTACCATATCGTAGGAATATTAGAGTATCAGCTCTCAGAAACTCGCCTTTCCCTTTGTAACTTCCAATATATTGAGAAATATTATCAATCTGGTCAAATTGAGATATAACTTCTCCACACCACTGTTCATAACCTTTAGCGTAAGTACCAATACTGCTCTCATCGCAAAAACAGGATTGGTAATACAAAATTTCCAAATGTCGTAGTTTATTTGTCTCATTCCAACCTGTAGATTGTAGGTACTCTCGAAAAAAGTTTAAACCTGATAGAAAGCCTTTTTGTAGGAAAAATGTACTCCACTTTTCAGCCATCTTTCTTTCCAGGGGACTGGTTATTTTATCGGTGATTTTTCTCAGCATCTTCGGGAATTTTAACTCCTGCAATTCCTGAAGGTACAAGTTTCCAAAGTTATGCTTAATTTGCTTCTCTTTAATACAAGCAAGAATCCCAATATTAAACCCAACTTCAAACAAACGCCCCAAATCTTCTGCTATTTTAGATTTCATGACTGCGTGCCTCCTGTTGGTGTATTTAAAACTTCTTTAACTTTAGTCAAAAATGCCAAGGCATTAAACTCTGCAACTCCTCCCATATGCTTGTAGAGAGATAGTTTACCTACAGACTGATCTCCTATCAGGTTTTCGTAGGGGTCTAATTTAAAACTAATTTGAGCGTTTTTACCACTTGCTTTTTCGTAGCGAGAAAAGTGGAACAAGGTCAAATACTGCAAAATGTCATTTTTTAATTGAGTATTAGAAATCAATCCTTGATGGATATGTTCATCATCCAGTATATCTTGATAAATATTTAACAAGGTGGCATAGGAAATTACACCCCTATAATTACGTTCTGCTTCTGAGCCGACTACCAAACCATTAAACAAATTAAAAAATACCACAGAGCGTTTGCTGGGGTCTTTGACTAAAGCGGTTAACTCCAATGTATCCTGAATGTATAAAGAATTTACTCCCAATCTTTCTGACAGTTTAACTGCATAGTATTTGTCAAAAAACATCGGGTAAATTTTGATATCATTGTAGTTTTCTTTAAAATATTTAATCACATCTTTCGACATGAAAAATAAAGCATCTTCTTTTTGTGTCATGTGCAAGGTACTAGAATAGGGAGCTTTGGCTATGTAGAGAAAGTGTCTGAATCCCAATTTGTAAACTTTCCCTATTTCATCTCGCACCACAGTGGGTTCTTTAAACATCTGTTCGTGTTCGTAGGTTTCCGAGAAGGTTTTGAGCAATTGTAGCCTGACAGAACCATCTTTTTGACGAATTGCACCGACAATTTCTCCTTGCAAATTCGATAGCTTTTGGTTGCTATTCCACCTAGCATCACTCTCGCGACTGGAAACTATAACTATAGCCAGTTTGTCGAGTTCTTTTGGAGAATCTGACTGCTTGGCAAAGGTAAACTTTTTAGGCAATACAGAATATAGAGAACTCATTACATTGGGAGCTTTGTATTCTATATTTCTGATATCAATACCCTGAGAATTAGAACGATGTTCTTCATTTAGTAAATGCGATAACCTTTTAGATAAAGAACGCATGAACTCTTCTACGGGCGAATCTGACTGTTGATTGCTCAGTTGCAGTCGCAGTATGGGAATGAATAATCTACTCTGTTTTTCCAATAACAGTTTGAGGCAAGTATAGGCAAGTATATCGAAGGTAAATCGATACACAAAACTTTTTTTATTATCCCATTTGTTGCTAGCAAGACTGTAGGTAAATTCGACTAGCTTACGCTGTTGATAAAACCGATTATATATAGTTGTACACTGTTGCTCAGTTGGTCTCAGCAACACTGGCAGAGCTTTTACACCTGTGACATCATACTCCATACTAAAGCTTTGTAGGTCGTCACTAGCAAAATAATGAACATCACTAATTGCGATTTTAGCTGTGAGAGTACATAGGGAATTTTCACTAGCCTTTGCTTGACCAATAGCTATATATTTTAATACTTCTTTGGGCTTGGTTCGTAGCTCAGGCTTGAAAAATGTAGAGGTTGTAGAAATATTGTTGATACTATTATCTAAAATGTTTTTTCTGACCGAAATGTGAAGCGGAAATTCTTTCGGTGAATGCTTGTGTTTCAGAATTTTTTGTAGGAGATTCTTGAGAGTGTCTATTTTAGAGGCAACATTATATTGTTCAAAACCTTTTTTGATCCCTCGCAAAAGTTTTTGCTTTGATACTTCATCAGAACCTTTGAAGATTTTTAATACTTTTTCCTCAAATACTGGAATTGGATCGTATTCTAAGTCTGAGTTAATTGTATAACCCTCTGATGACGGGTCTTTTGCGGCAAAAACGAAGTAGTACAAAAATACTAACTTCAATAGCTTTCTGGCGAAAATCTCTTTTCTAGCAGGGTCGGCAAGTTCGGCTTTATGTTCCTCACTTTCAGGGTCAAGCAGATTGAGGTAATACTCAAAGACTGTTTTGCCGCCATAGGCTTGAACTGGGTTATTAAACTTAAGCTTGAGTCCAAAAATAAACTGGATATCTCCTTTGTTTTCGTCTTTGGTTTCTCCTAAATATCCTTCTATTTTGGGAATAATTGGCAACATATCAAAGGCTTCAGCACGAGCAAAAGCATCTGCATAGTTCAAGTCAGTGCCGGCATAGTTCACTAAGTAATCGCCATCGGCATTTTTGACTATATATTCATCAATCTGTTTGAGACGCTGAATTAGGACTTTTAAATAAATTAAACCCTCGGCATTGAATGGGTTATTGCTGGTGCTAATGTTGTCTTGCAGAAATTCTAGATAACATATCTGTGCTTGCTTTTTGAGTTTGCCGATAGTTTCGATATCTACAAATTCTTTGAGTCTGTAGAAATCTGATTTGGCATCTTCTTCTAAATCTTGAAGAATAAAATCTAATTCGTCGCGATCGCTCTCACTAGCGCTAGCAAACTGAGATTTGATATAATTTCCTAAGCCTTGTTTTAGCTCGGTGTTAAATGTACTGGTATTTCCAACGGTGATAGTTAGTTTGTGAAATTTTAGCAGTTCTTTGCTGCTAGGATTTTTTGTGATACTCAATCGCTGCTTTTGCAACCCGGAATATTTGCCAAAGGGATAGCTAAAGTCTAAATTGGCATAATTATTTTTAAACTTTTCCAAATCTGTAATTAAGTTGGCAACAAATTGTTCGATCGCAAGCTGTGGGTTTTGTTGATTAATTGCAGATTCCAGTCGAGTTTTTAAACTATTTTTGATTTTGGTAATTTGATTGGGAAAGCGTTCTTTGAAGCCGGGAGTAAAGTTGACTGTGGCGGTACGAGCACCGCGTTCGGAAGCACCTAAAGGATTTTCTACTCCCAAACCTGCGACTGCTTCGGCGATGCTGTCAATGTCGATGATTAACCGATCGCAATTACCATGTATCTTAAATGGATTCTGAGTCTCCGGCTTCTCTAAAATTGCTAAAATCTTGTCCAATAAGTCACCACAGTCAACGGCAACTAAATCCCCGCCTGTTGTTCTTAGGGTATTCACTCTGCAACCTCCTCGCACCGCTTGACAACTTATGCAATTCAGCTATGTTAGCCCACATTGATTCATTAGTCAAGCAAGTTGATTTCTGTATTTACTAGCCAAACAATTCTTAATTTCTCTGTCGCTTCAAAAAGCTTGAATCCACTCTTTCACTTGGTACTCAGTCCAAACCTTATTTACCCAATAGGGATCGGCTTCAACTAATTTTCGCACAGCCGCCTCATCTTCTGCTTCGTAAATTGCAAAAACTTTGCTTAAATCTTTGGTTGGCCCGATCGCAATTAACACTCCCGATTCTTTCTGTTTGGCAAGTCCGGCTAAATGAGCGTCTCGAAATGGAGCACGTTTTTCGAGGACATCTTCGCAGTAACTTCCCCACATTACATATTTGGTCACGGTTTTGAGCCTTGGATGAATTTATTTGAAATTTATTGTACAATAAGTGTAGCAGGATTTGATAATTTTTTTTAGGATAAGATTGATTGACTACAGAGGGTGCTGAGGGCGCTGAGGAAGAGAGGGGAGAAAGAGAGACGTTTGTTAAATAGGAGGAGATAACTATGACTTTACTAGACCTTCGGCTGCTAACGGTTCAAGAATATGACCGGATGACGGAAATTGGTATTTTTGATGAGGATGAACGGGTAGAATTACTAGCAGGACAGATAGTAAAGATGGCCGCAAAGGGAACAGCACACGGTGCGGCGGTAAAACGAACAGAGAAGCTACTGGAAAACCGTTTGGGAGAGAGGGTTTTGGTGCGACTGCAAGACCCTGTTCGGCTCGATAATTACTCGGAACCTGAACCGGATATTTCTGTAGTTATACCAGATCCACTTTACTATGAAGACCACCATCCAACGCCATCGGAAATTTATCTGATTGTGGAAGTTGCGGATACTACGCTGAGAACGGATTGCGGGATTAAAGCGAAAATTTATGCTGAGTCGGGGATTGCTGATTATTGGGTTTTGGATGTGAATAATCGGCAACTTCATGTTTTTCGAGAACCGAGTCAGGATGGTTATCAAAGTATAGCAGTTCTTGGGGATGATGCGAGTATTTCTCCTTTGCAATTTCCTGATGTTTCGTTTATGGTTCGGGATATGTTGCGTCCTTTAGTTACAAATTGAATTTCCCGGCGGTTGGAAACCGCGTCTACACAAACAAAACCCACCTCCGTGGGTTGAAGGAAGTTAGCCGTAGGGTGTGTCGCCATCAAAAATCCCTCACTAAATATCGAAAATCTCATGGCGACGCACCCTACAATTAGCTTCTCAAACTAACGCCGAATTTCTCGACTAAAACATCGCGGACTTTTTGTTGGGCTGGTTCGACATCGCTTTCGCTGAGTGTTCGATCGCCCGATCGATAAACCAACCGAAATGCTAAACTACGTTGTCCCGCCGGTACGTTTTCGCCGCGATACTCGTCGAAGAGTTCCACGGAATCCAGCAAACTACCCGCCGCCTGCTTCATCGCGCCCTGCATCTCAACTACCGGAACTTCCACCGGCGCGAAAAATGCGATGTCTCTGTCAGAAGCCGGGAAACTCGAATAACCTGCGAATTTGCGAGTCGAGTTGTGCGTTAGCGAAGCCCTCGTAGAGGATCGACCTAACTCACCCAACAACACGCCTAAATCTAATTGAAACACATAAACCTGTTCCGGCAAACCCTTTTCCTGCTGTAATTGCGGGTGTAGCTGTCCGAAAACTCCCAACCGTTTCCCGTTTAACGATAGCGCGGCTGTGCGGCCAGGATGCAGGCGTGGATTAGAGGAATCGCTTGCATATTCCACAGCCAAACTCAACTGCTGAAACACACTTTCTAGGACACCTTTCGCTTCAAACCAAGTCAAAGGTCGATCGCGCCCACCTTGCTGCCATTTCCACACAGTCGGGTCGCCGCCAATAATCCCCGCTACGGCGTCTGCTTCTTTCTTCGCATCCCCTTCTTTCCAAAAAATGCGTCCGACCTCAAAACCGTTGAGCGCGCCGTTTCCTTGCTCCAAATTGTACTGGAAAGCATCGATCGAACCCGACAGCATTTCCGTCCGCAAAGCCGAATACTCAACAAACAGCGGATTCGCTAGCACAACTTGATTGTCTCCCTCGGTTTTCACTAAGGAATAGTGCATCAACTCTGTTAAGCCTGCCGCCCGAAAAGCCGATCGCACATTCCGTATTTGCGCGTATTCTGGAGATAGATAACCAGGTTCTGTTTCGCTAGGCAAAGTATCGCAGAAATTGTCGTAACCGTGGAGTCTCGCGACTTCTTCGATTAAATCAATTTCCCTTTCTAAATCCCGGTAGCGGTAAGGCGGAACAGTTATCGCAAATACTCGTGCTTTTTCCGTCGCAGCCACTTCGCAGCCCAGGGCTGTGAGGATATTTTTTACTTCCTCCGGTTCCAGATAGGGAGAACCGCCGGTTGCTCCTCTTTTTAACTGTCCTAACACCAAGTTTATGCGATCTAGACGCAATTCGATCGATCGCAAAAAACTCAAATCTTCCCCCGAACTCGCCGTTTTTTGCACCGTCGCAGTCCCGCCAGCCAACTCCAAAATTAGGGCAATAGCGCGATCGCACGCCGTCGTTAAAGCTGCCTGATTCACCCCCCGTTCGTAGCGGATCGAAGCCTCACTCCGCAGGCCTTGGGCGCGGGCAGAACGCCGAATCGTTGCTTGGTCGAAAATCGCTGCTTCTAAGACTAAATTTTGGGTTCCTTCGTGAACTTCCGTATCTTCGCCACCCATTACCCCAGCTAAGGCTACGGGTTTGTCACTAGCAGTAATTAACAGGTTTTGAGGTTGCAAATTCCGGTTTTGTCCGTCCAAGGTTTTGAAGGATTCCCCTGGTTTGGCAAAGCGCACGCCGATGCTGATGTCAGAAGTACCGGTGAAAGATTGCAGTCGATCGCGATCGAAAGCGTGCAGCGGTTGTCCCCATTCCAGTAAAATGTAATTAGTGACATCAACCACATTACTAATCGGCCGCACTCCCGCCGCCTGCAACCGCTGTTGTAACCAAGTCGGAGACGGTGCAATTTTTACCCCTGAAATTTCCGTGCCAATGTAAATCGGGCATCCTTGCGGTTCCGATATTTCTACTGCCAAATTCGGACTTTTTTCGCCATGAATCACCACATCATTAGTTGTCGGAATTCTCAAACTTGCGCCAGTTAGTGCCGCCACTTCCCGGGCTACACCCACCATGCTTAAAGCATCTGCACGGTTCGCAGTTGCTGTCAAGTCTAGAATCACATCATCTAAACCTAAAAGCGGACGAATATCGCTGCCTAATTCGGGATTTTCTAGATCAAAGATATGAATTCCTGCTGATTCCTTCAACAATCCCAATTCGGCGAGAGAGCAAATCATTCCTTCCGAAGGAACACCCCGCAATTTAGCAGGTTTAATTTTCAGATCGATCGTCGATAAAAAAGTACCGACAACGGCTACAGGTACATAAATATCCGCCCTCGCATTGGGTGCCCCGCACACAATATTTAAGGGTTCAGGTTTGCCGACATCAACTTGACAAACTCTCAATTTGTCAGCGTTGGGATGTTGTTCGCAGGCGACTATTTTGCCCAATACTACGCCGTCGGCCCATGCACGCCTGTCTTCGATTTCTTCGACTTCAAATCCTGCCATTGTCAGGGTTTCGGCTAATTCTTCCGGGGAACTCGTCACATCGACCAATTCCCGCAGCCAGTTTAGAGAAATACGCATAATTTTGTCAGTAGTTTGTTGTCAGTGCTCGGTAGTTATTCGTCATTAGTCTACGCCGGCGGGCTTCGACTGTGCTGTCCGAGAATTTATTCGGGAAAACTTTTCATACCATACTAATTAAGATTTGTCAAGACTATTGTGGTAGATATCAGCAAAAACGAGCGATCGCCCTTTCGATCGATGTCTGCTGTGGGATGAGTAACATTCTCAATCAGAGAATGAGGTATGCTAGAAACATCTAACAGCGCAAAAAGCACTTAAGTTTAGAAAGACTTTACATAAAAAAGGACAACTTTAGCAAGTCTTTAAACTATCTTCAAGGATAATCTACCGCAAAAACTCACAGCAACGAGATAATTAAAATAGGGAAAAGATATCGGCCTAAAAGACTTAGGTGCAATTCCAATTCGCACGCCGCAGCACGGCCCGCCGGCAACTGATAGAGCTGTATTTCTAGCAGATGCGGTTTAAGGGAATTTGTGCAGTCGAGCGATCGCCAGAGCAAAATCAGAAAAATATAGGCAAACTCAATCAACATGAGCTACTGCGTAAATCCGGGCTGTCCACATCCTCAAAACCCTCCTGACTCTATTCTCCAGTGTCAGACCTGTGGTGCGCGGTTATTGCTGCGCGCTCGCTACCAAGTCATTGAACCTTTAGGACAAGGAGGTTTTGGAGCTACATTTCTGGCAAAAGACATCTCTTTGCCTGGTCAACCGAGTTGCGTGGTCAAGCAACTCCGACCCAGTAGTTCGTCGCCGCGAGTTTTAGAAATGGCGCGGGAATTATTCAAGCGAGAAGCGAAAACCCTCGGCCAACTCGGCGATCACCCGCAAGTGCCGAGGCTGTTAGATTATTTTGAAACCGAACAGCAATTTTACTTAGTTCAAGAGTATGTTAAAGGCTCGACTTTGAAACAAGAAGTCAAACAATCAGGGCGTTTCAATGAATCAGATGTTAAAAATTTTCTATTAGAAATTCTCTCGGTAGTGCAATACGTCCACAGCCAAGGAGTAATTCACAGAGACATTAAACCCGCAAATATTATTCGCCGCGCTCAAGACAATCACTTGGTTCTGATTGATTTCGGAGCGGTTAAAGACCAAGTTAGCCAAACAATATTATTAGACCCCGCCGACCAAAGCGCCAACACGAAATTTTCAGTTGGTACGTTTAGTTTTGCTCCCCCCGAACAAATGGCGCTGCGGCCGATATTTGCCAGCGACATCTACGCCTTGGGCATGACTTGTTTGTATTTGCTGACAGCAAAGTCTCCCAAAGATTTAGATTTTGATGCGGTAACTGGCGAAATTGTTTGGCAGCCCCACGTTCAGGTGAGCCCAAATTTTGCGCGGATTCTTGAGAAAATGCTCAAGCCCATGGTCGGCCATCGCTTTCAATCGACAGGAGATGTCGTCAAAGCTCTGAATGGCGAATTTGAAGACGCAGATCTTTGCAACGGCTTGACAACTCAATTCAACGCAGGTGGCCGCACGGTTGAAGAACCAACGATATTTAATAGTGATGCTACTTCGTTGCCTTCGCCCCAGATGAAAAACGATCGAGATTTGCGATCGAAGCAAAGCATCCGCACTAGAACTTCCTTCAGTCAATCGGGAAATACAGGGATGCAGCCGAGAGTTTCCCGGACTTTGGCTGAGTCTGGCAGAACTTTCGGAACTGCGGCCTTGTCCAATGGCAATTTAGCAGGACAAAAGGTAACGAAAGCGGTTGTAAAGTGGGAAAGTAACAGCTTGCGAGCGGCATATTTTAAAGGTAAACGCGATTTTGCTGACTGCGAACTGTCGGGTTTGCAATTGCCAAAAGCGCAGTTGGCGGGGGGAAATTTTTATCAGGCTAGGTTGGTGAAGGCAAATTTGCAAGCAGCGGATTTGTCGGGGGCGAATTTGGGCCACGCGAGGTTGGTGAAGGCAAATTTGCGATCGGCAAATTTGACTGAAGCTTATTGCAGCACTGCTAATTTTGAAGGTGCGGATTTTCGAGGTGCTGATTTGACGGGCGCTTATTTGAGCAAGGCGAATTTGCGGGGTGCGAATTTGTGCGGCGCGAATCTAACTGACGCTACAGTTACTGAGGAACAACTCGCAAGTGCAAAGACAAATTGGTTGACTACTAAGCCCGATGGTAAGCGGGGTTTTGGATTTTAATAGAAGGAAGAAGGAAGTTCGGCAACGGATTCTGTAGCGGATGTAACGGATGTAACGGATGAAAGTCCGATCGAAGTTGTAAGAAGGAAAGAAGTAAGGAAGAAGGAAAAAGGAATATTTTCCTAATCTCTCTCAATCTCCTCCAATCTTCCCCAATCTCCCCCTCTCCCCCAACTGTCAACTGTCAACTGTCAACTGTCAACTGTCAACTGTTGAACCCTTCCCCCAGTCAGGTGATTCGTCTGGAGGAAGCTCGATCGCCCAAATTCGCCTAAATTAAAAAATAGCAATGGAGGATTCGATCGCACAAAAAATGAAACTGCTCAACCGCCGGACTCGTCCCCTTCTGCACGCCAGCATCCTGGCCCTGGCCTACTTTGTCACCGGAAAACTCGCAGCGTCCATACTGGGACTGGTGAAAGCCGAAGCCTCCCCAGTGTGGCCACCTGCAGGCATTGCTCTGGCGGCAGTGCTGCTACAAGGGCGGCGGATGTGGCCGGGAATTGCCCTCGGTTCGGTACTGTTAAACTCTACCTTCGCCGCGGGTATACCCTCCCCCGTCATTGTGACATCGGCTTTTAGCGTCACCCTGCAAGCGCTGGCTGGGGAGGCTGTACTCGCCCGGCTCGGATTTTGTACTAAGCTCGATCGACTGCGAGATGTTCTGGGTTTGGTGGCGGGCGCTGTCATCGGGTCTACTTTGCTCGGTTCTGCACTCGGCAACTTGGGTACGTGCTTTTTTGGTTGGGCTCAGTGGAGCAATTTCTCTCGCAACTGGTGGACTACGTGGCTCGGAGACGGCATGGGAATTTTAATTGTCACGCCAGTGTTGCTGACTTTACACCACGCTATTAAAAGTTTTAAATCTCCCATAAATCCTCCGATTATTACTGACTTTTTATCATTGTTTAACTGGCTAAAGTGCCAATTGCCAGTTGCTAATTATGAATCATCAATTGCTAATTATCAATCGCTAACTGCTCATTATTTAACTATATCAAATAAAGCCAGAAATCGCTATAATATTATATTTTTAATTTCTGATTATTTAGAAGCACTCATTTTATTTGTTCTGCTGTTGAGCGTGAGTTGGCTAGTTTTTTGTTGTAAAACAAAGGGGGCGAGTGCTCTTTATCCGCTGGAATATTTGCCTTTTCCTTTCATAGTTTGGGCTGCCCTGCGGTTTCAACAGCAGGGAGCAATTTTTGCTTATTCGATCGTCTCTTGCATCGCGATTTTGGGAGCTGTGCAGGGAGGCGGCCCGTTTCTGGTCAAAAGCGAAAATTTGCAACAGGCGGTTTTATTTTTACAAGCTTTTACTGGTACGATCGCCATTGTCGCCCTGATGTTGGCTGCTGCTGTCGCTGAACGCCAGCAAGCTCTGGTGGAGGTACACCGAACGGCGGCTATGTTGCGCGACGCTCACGCTAGTTTAGCCAACGCTCAGCGCATCGCTCAATTGGGCAATTGGGATTTAAATTGCGCCGCCGTCGCCACAACTACAAACTGTGCAGAAGCCGCAGCACATCATATATCCCATATCGAATTGCGGTGGTCTGATGAACTTTATCGCCTCTTGGGTTTGGCTCCGGGAACTGTTAAACCAACACCAGAAGTTTTTTTGCAGGCGGTACATCCAGATGATAGAGAATTGGTGGCGCGATCGCAATGTCAAGCGATATTTGAGCGCAAATCCTATTGCATTAACTACCGAATTTTACTAGCCGACGGCTCTGAGCGCACTGTCTGCGAACAGTCGGCAATTAATTCTAACGTCATCGCCGCCACAGTCCAAGACGTTACCGATCGCCACCGCACAGAAGCGGCTTTGCGAACATCCTCCGATCGCGATCGGCTACTCTCAGAAATGGCCCTGCGAATTCGTCACTCCCTCGATCTCGAAGCAATTCTCAACACTACTGTTGCTGAAGTTCGGCAATTTTTCAAGGCAGACCGGGTGTTCATCGGTATCATGGACGGAGGCGGGGCAAATTTGGCTAGCCCGGTGCGCGGTAAAGTTGTTGCTGAGTCTGTCGCTGTGGAATGTCCTTCTCTGATAGGATGGGTGCTCGCTGACGAAAGTTTTATCGAAAAACAGAAAGCTTTTTATGCTAACAACCTCATCCGAGTTATTTCCGATACTGCTACGGTGCAAGTCAGCAACATCATTGCCAAATTGTACAGCGACTATCAAATTCGGGCGACCTTAAGTGTGCCGATCTTCCTCGGGGAAGAATTGTTCGGGATCTTAGCAGTCAACCAGTGTTCTGGGCCCCGCCAATGGCAGGAATTTGAAATTGATTTGTTAGAAAAACTGGCTACTCAAGTCGCGATCGCCCTCCAGCAAGCCCAACTTTTGCAGCAAGTAAAAGCTCTCAATGCCAACTTGGAATCTCAAGTGGAGGAACGCACCCGCCAACTACAGCAAAAAATGCACGAACTGCAAGAAAGCAACCGCCTCAAAGATCTATTTTTGCACGCAGTTTCTCATAATCTCCGCACTCCAGTTATGGGAATGTTAATCCTGCTGAAAAATTTGCTCAACAAATCGGCCTGTGAGTCTATACAAGATGTTCCGGTTTCGCGATCGATTTTGCAGCGCATAGTTCAGGCCAGCGAACACCAGTTGACTATGGTTAATTCCCTCCTCGACGCTCATGCTAGCGAGGTCAAAGGTATTGCTCTCAACACTGAACCGCTGCACTTGCCATCTTTGATGTCAGCAATTGTTGCAGATTTAGAACCGATGCTGGCAAAAAATCAAGCAACTTTGATTCTGGAAATCCCGCCGAGTTTGCCACCAGTTAATGCTGACAGCAAACACTTGCAGCGAGTGCTACAAAATCTCCTAACCAATGCTATCAAGCACAATCATCCGGGAGTCAATATAACTTTTAAAGCCGAGGTAATTGAAGTAGAAAAAGCACTAATTTTTGCAGAAAATACCCAGGTTTTTACCTCCCGAAATAATTTCGTCGCCCGCTGTATCCCTAACCTGTCATCTGCTGCGGGCGATCGCACGGGGATGTTCGACACCCCAAAAAATCAAGAAACCCGGGCCAAATTTCACCTCGACGGCAGTTGCCAACTGCCCCGCTATCAGGGTCAAATTGGGAATACAGGTGGCAAATTGCCCGATGTCACCGTAAAAATGGTTCGCTGCACTGTAACAGACAATGGAGTCGGAATCAGTGCTAGACAGCGGGAATCTCTGTTTGAACTTTACGTTCAAGACCCCAATAGCCGACAATTAACAGGGCTGGGTTTGGGGCTTTACCTCTCCAAGCAAATTATCAAAGCTCACGGCGGCTTCATCGGCGTCGAAACCACTCCCGGAGGTGGCTCGACTTTCTGGTTTTCGCTACCGACTGTCAGTCGATTTTAGATTTTAGATTTTAGATTTTTAATTTACTTCACAGATGAATGTGGGAGGTTTAACTCTTAGTCTAAAATTTTAATTTCTCCACGACAACAGTCGGGCGCTTGTATCCGTTTGATATGATGTCCGAGCGATTACCATAACAAAAACGGTTCGTAGTGTGGACTTTAGTCCGCAAAAAGAGCGGACTAAAGTCCACACTACGAACCTATTTTATCGCGGTCAATCGACTGGACATCATATGAGGGCTGATTCAACTCAGACAATCGCTATTAACCCAATTATTAAATCTTCAATTATTCAATTATTCAGTCTTCAATTCTTCAATCCAAAATCCAAAATCCAAAATCCAAAATCGTATGTTTTATCCTGGCCATGAAAAATCAGTTCAGGCGTTAACGGTTTACGAGGTGTGGCGCGATCGCTTCCTGCGAGATCGGCTGAGCCCTGCTGTCCGAATTGCCATCTTTTTTGCCTTCACAATAATTGTCTATCTTCTGGGCGAAGCAATCTTCGCTCCCCGGGAATTTAAAATTGTTTATTTGTACACTAGCGCTGCTATACAATTTGGCTTGCTGACTTGTTTGGTGTTGCAAAAAACCTCGATCGGAAAACGCTATCCCGGTTTACTATTTTTGGGTTTTTCGTGGTCGTTAACAGTCGTTGTACAGCTTGGATTAGCCGCTGCAAAAATCGGAGACTTACCACTTTTAACTTGGAGTTTAGCGTTTCTCACTCAAGCGACACTGATGCCCGTCCGCTGGCGCCTTCACCTGATTTCTCAGCTCGGCGTTTTGTTCTGCCACGTTGGCATAAATTTAATTTTAAATCTAAGTTTTGCTAAGTATACTACTTTTCGGCTGAGCGGGTTTTACTTATATTTGTTTTGGTTTTGTTTGATCTGCGATTTGTCGGTTTATTGGTACGAATGCCTGCAACGGAAAGAGTTTAGTACCAGGCGCGAGTTGGAATCTGCTTACCAGCAGTTGGAAGTGGCTGAAGCGAAGTACCGCAGCATTTTTGAGAATGCCGGCGAGGGAATTTTTCAAAGCACTCCCGAAGGGCGCTATATTACTGCTAATCCAGCTTTGGCGCGGATTTACGGCTGCGATTCCCCGGAAGAAGTGACGGCAAAGTTTACTGATATTGAGCGACAGTTGTATGTCGATCCTGTACGCAGAAATCAGTTTTTGCGATCGATCGAGCAAAGCAACACAGTATCGGATTTTGAGTCGCAAATTTATCGCTCAGACGGCAGTATTGTCTGGATATCGGAGAAAGCGCGGGTGGTACGGGATAGCAGCGGCTCCGTGCTTTATTATGAGGGTTTAATTGAGGATATCACGCAGCGCAAACAGGCCCAAGAATCGCAGCGGCTGTTTATTCACGCTCTTTCACACGACTTGCGAAATCCGGTAGCGGGAATGTTAATGGTGCTGAAAAATTGGAAGACAAAAACGGGGGATTCGATCGCAATTCCCCGTTCTGTTTTGGAGCGGATGATTCAAGGTAGCGAGCAGCAATTGCGGTTAATAAATTCGCTGTTGGAAGTTCATGCTGGGGAATTGCGCGGTTTGGTTCTGCACTGCACAGGAGTAGATTTGAGAGCGCTAGTGAAAGCTTCGGCGGCTGATTTGGAGCCTTTAATCAATGATGCTCAAGCTACTTTTACAAATTTAGTGCCAGATGATTTGCCCGCAGTGAATGCTGACTATACTCAGTTGTGGCGCGTTTTCTCTAATTTAATTTCTAATGCTTTGAAACACAATCTTCCCGGACTAAATTTGAAAATTTTTGCTAAAGTAATCCCTAGGGGAAAAAATATCATAAATCAAAGTGAATCGAAACCAGATATCGATAAATTACCAATGCCCCATTCCCAATTCCCAATTCCCCATTCCCCAAGTATGATTTACTGTACCGTTGAAGATGACGGAGTGGGAATATTGCCGGAACAGTGCGAACATCTTTTTGACCTTTACGTTAGGGGCAATCAATCCAGACACTCCGTCGGTTTGGGTTTGGGCTTATACCTGTGCAGGCAAATTATTGGCGCTCACGGCGGGCAAATTGGGGTAATTAGCAGTCACGGTAAAGGGGCAATTTTTTGGTTTACTTTGCCCCTAGCTGAAAATAGCCGATGATTTTTTTGTATTTTTAACTACATTTGAGCGGGGATAATTTTTTTGTATTTTTAAATACATTTCATTGTTGGGTTTGATTGTATTATATCCGTTTAGCTCGGGTGCAGAAAAATCTGTCGATCGCACTATTGATGTTAATTTCAAGCAGTGGTAAGATCGCCGGAACATTTTCCAATTTTTTTTGTTCGATCTTCATATTTTATTTATAAAAATTATTTAATCTAGAAAATCCCTAAAACTAGAGAACAGAACTGCAATTTATGTTTGCCGAGAACTGCTCAGAAAATACAGATCAAAACGATCCAGCGAGGTACGACTCAGCCAAATATAACGAGCGGTCGTTCTCAACTTTAATTCGGGCAATCCGTCTTTCCCAAGGTTACTTTTCTTTCGTTTTAGTCCACTGCAACTCCCTGGCTTTGCGGCAGCAAATAGTCGATCGCCTCCAAGCAACTTGCACCCAGAAACCGCAGCAACTGTTTGTGCCAAAATCGGCGACATCTCTCTACACGACAATCGCAGCAGAAGTAGACAGCGCAAAGCCTCCAGCTTTAATGATTCTCGGTTTGGAGTCAGTGGAGTCGATCGATCGATTGCTAAGTTCTACCAATCTAGTATGCAGCGAGTTCAGCAAAAAGTTTTCCTTTCCCATCGTCTTTTGGGTAACAGATGAACTTCTCAGAAAAATCATTCGCACCGCCCCAGATTTATACAATCGGATGACAACAATTAGATTCATTAGTTAGTAGTCATGGGGCATTGGGCATTGGGCATTGGGCATTGGGCATTGGGCATGGGGCATTGGGCATTGGGCATTGGGCATTGGGCATTGGGCATTGGGCATTGGGCATTGGGCATTGGGCATTGGGCATTGGGCATTGTCCTTCTTCCTTCTTCCTTCTTCCTTCTTCCTTCTTCCTTCTTCCTTCTTCCTTCTTCCTTCTTCCTTCTTCCTTCTTCCTTCTTCCTTCTTCCTTCTTATTTAAATTCTGCTTCCCAAATCAAAACTAATTCCCGCGCCGCCTCAGTACCCTCAGCGGGAAAATCGGGCAAAAAGTCTTTATCCGCCGCCACCTCATAGGGCCCTTCCTTGAACTCCAAAATCACAGTATCCGCAGCCAAAGCTACCAACGTGTGAATAGTGCCCTCTGGAAGTTCCACAGCGCGAGTGGGCCCGGTTGCGCTAACTCGGAACGATCGCAAAATTTGACCGTCTTCGTTCAAAATCAGAATACCCACTTCTCCTTGAATCACGACAAAAAACTCAAAACCGTTAACTTCCGGGGCGCGCAGGTGGCGGTGAGGGCGCACGTAAGTACCCATTTGCAGCACGTTGACAAACCGCTGCACCTTTTCTGACAAATCGTGGAAATTGTAGTTTTGTCGCCCGCGGGGATTGCTGCGAGAGGAAGCTGCAACTTCGTCTAGCAATTCTTGCGTCAAACACTTAATCGGAGAAGGCTGCACAATAGATATCCTGTATTTAATAGTTTTTGAACAAATCGGCTAGGCTGAGATCATCTTTACCAGCATTTCTTGAGATATGAAAATCGCAAATCAGGTGCGTATCACTAAGGCAATGCGTTTGTCAAGTATTTTTAGAACAAGTATTAGCCCGATCGCCCTTTTGATTATTTTACTCTGTACCAGTAAGGTTTCTGCATCCCAAGCGAAGGCTGGGGGACTGTTAATTCAGCAGGAATTGCCCCAGCAGCAACTCAAAGACGAAATTCGCGATCGAGTTCAAGAAGAAGTGGACATTGCTTTTGGGCGCACGGGCCTGCTGCTAAATGGGTTGGTAATTGCCTTAACTTTGTTTCCGACAGCAGCCGGAGTCATTGTTTGGTTTTTGTTGGGCAAATTGTCCAAGCAGACAACAATTGCTCGCCAAGAAATCGAAAGTCTCCACTACGATACCATCTCTCAATTAAAACTATTAATTTCCGATGCTGAAAGTATCTTAGGTGAAATTCAATACCAAAATCACCCAGCAGATGTAGAAACAGATTTGTTATTACCGGATGCCCAAATTCAAGAATTTGCTCCGGTTAACTACGGCAATTATCAACAGTTATTGACGGCAGCCGACTATGCCAAACAGGGAGATGCTTGTTTCTTTGAAAACCGCTATGAAGATGCGATCGCAGCTTACAATCAAGCACTGCAAATTCAGCCGGATTTAGCCGATACTTGGAACAATCGGGGAGTTGTGCTGACTCGAATGCAGCGGTATCCCGAGGCGATCGCATCCTACGAACAAGCTACCACAATTCGCCCGACCTATCCCGACGCTTGGAACAACCGAGGCGTGGTATTGTTGGAGTTGCAGAAGTACCCGGAGGCGATCGGCTGTTACGAACAAGCCATCCAAGCTAAACCCGATTACGCCGACGCTTGGAACAACCGAGGCGTTGCGTTTTCCAAAATGCAGGAATACGAACAAGCAGTAATTTCGTACAATCAAGCCCTACAAGTCAAAAAAGATTATACTGACGCTTGGAACAATCGAGGCGTGGCACTGTCCAAATTGCAAAAGTACGAAGCGGCGATCGAGTCCTACGACAATGCTGCTAAAATTCGACCTGATTTTTACAGAATATGGTACAATAAAGCCCGATGTTATGCGCTCCAAGGTAAAATTGATTTAGCAATTGAAAATTTAAAGCGCGCCCTGAATCTCAATCCGAATTTGTGCAAAGAGTTGGCAAAAACTGAAGCTGATTTAGATAATATTCGCGAACATGATGCCTTTAAGCAGTTGATAAGTTAATTGGGAATCGGCGTGGGTAGTGAGAAACCGGGTTTCTACGAATATTTTCAGTGAAGTACGAAAAATAAGGGAAGAAACCCGGTTTCTGAGATTAGCGTACACCCAGACTTTGTAAGTAGC